>CAYUQW010000025.1:0-12852 GCA_964446985.1 uncultured Flavobacteriaceae bacterium | reverse complement strand
ACGATTATTCCCAACACTATGGGAAAAAACGTTGCCACCAAGGTCCATTTGGCACTGCGGGTTTCCTTGTAAATGGTGTAAATCGTTGTGCTGCAAGGATTATGAAGCAAGCTGAACAGCATAAAATTGATGGCGGTCAACAAGGTCCATCCCGAAAGTTCGAACAATTGCCGGAGGGTGACGGTGTCGGAAATGTCGGTCAGCACGCCTTTTTGAACCTGTGTCAAATCCACATTGTAAATGAGAATAATCAGCATAATTACCGAAGGGATAATAATTTCATTGGCCGGAATGCCCAGCAGAAAAGCCAATATGATGATACCGTTCAAACCGATAAAAGAAGCGGGCTTGTCCAACCAATGTACGAGATATTCGGCGATGCTGATGCCGTGAATATCGATATGCGTTACCGCCCAGATAACCGCGCCGACGGGTGCGGCAAAAACGACGGCACGCCAAAGAACGATCAAGGTCCGGTCTATGACCGAGGTATAAAGCGTTTTCCAAATGTCAGGCACGCGATAAGGCGGAAGTTCCAGATAAAATGCCGATACTTCGCCGCTGAGGATTGTCTTGGAAAGGAGCCAGGAACCGAAAAACGAAAAGAAAATGCCCAGCAAAGCAATACCTATCACGGCCAACATCGATACAAAGGACGACCATTCCTTGGGTACCAGGGCGCCGATAAAAATAGTGGCCAACAAAATTTGCGTGGGCCAGCGGCCGTTGCATAAGGAAAAATTATTGGTAATAATCGCCAGCAAACGTTCACGCGGACTGTCGATGATGCGGGTGGAAACCACGGCGGCGGCATTACATCCGAAACCCATTGTCATCGTCAGGGCTTGCTTGCCGTGCGCACCGGACTTTTTGTAGATTTTGTCCAGGTTGAAAGCCACGCGGGGCAAATAGCCGAAGTCTTCCAGCAAAGTGAAAAGCGGGAAAAAGATAGCCATCGGCGGTAACATGACCGAAACGACCCAAGCGGAGGTAAGGTATATGCCGTCAATCAATATGCCCGACAACCACGAAGGCCATGAACGACTGATTTCATGAAGCCAAGGGTAAATCTTTCCGATAAGCAATTCGTTCAGCCATTCCGAAGGATAATTGGCGCCTTGAATGGTAATCCACAATACCAATGCCAGCAGAATACCCATAATGACAAATCCGTAAAACGGATGTGTTACCCAATAATCCAATTTTTGTTCCCAGGTAGTATGGATATGCCCCCGCCCCCGGGAGATACATTTGGCCGCAATTTCGGAGGTTTTCCGGTAGAGCGCCTCCGTAAATTCGTCGTAGAAAAAGGTATCGGTTTCGGCCCGCAAAGATTTTATTTTTTCCCGCAGCTCCTTCAATTTTTCCCTGTAATTATCGGGCAAGCGGTCTATCTCGAAATAAGCTTGCGGATTTTCCAAAGCTTTTTCAACGGTCGGATCGGCGGCCAACAGGCGCAAGGCAATCCATTCCTTATGCGGTAATCCCGGAAGCATCTCTTCCAGATATCCGGCTATCTCGCTTATAAAACCTTTGAGTTTGCCTGAAAAACGTATCAGGGACGGCGGATTGGTCTTAATGTTTCCTTGAACCAAGTCCGCCAGTGTTTTCAGGAGTTTATCGATGCCGTATCCGGTTTTGGCACTTATCGATACTACGGGAATGCCCAATTCGCGCGACAGCTGGCGCGTATCGATTCGGATGTTATTGCGCTCGGCTTCATCGGCCATATTCAATGCCAAAACGGCTTTTCCGGTAATGGATAAAATTTGCAATGCCAAATTGAGATTGCGTTCCAATCTGGTAGCATCGGCAACGATAATGATGGCATCGGGTTTTTCGAACAAAATAAAATTCCGTGCGATTTCTTCGTCTTCGGAATGGGCCATAAGCGAATAGGTGCCCGGCAAGTCGGTGATGCGATAACGGATGCCGCCGTAAGCAAAGCCGCCTTCTTTTTTCTCCACGGTTTTTCCTGGCCAGTTTCCCGTATGTTGTTTCAGTCCGGTAAGTCTGTTGAACAAGGTACTTTTCCCCGTATTGGGGTTTCCGGCCAAAGCAACGGAATAGTCATACGTATCCGGTGATCCCCCGAGTTTTGTCAGGCCTTCGATTTGCACAAAAGGACAGGACTCGCACTCATTTCGCCTAAACCAACTCATAGCCGTCTGATTAAAATGTTATCCGCCTGTTCCTTGCGTAATGCCACGGTGGAACCTTTGATATCATAAGCCACCGGTTCTTCCAAGGGACTTTTCAGGTATATCTTGATACGGGCGCCTTTGACAAAGCCCAAGTCCATCAACCTTTGCCGTAATAATCCTCGCAGTCTTCCGGACAATCCTATGATTTCGGCTTCCTCTCCTTTTTTCAGAGCCGACAGGCGCATCAATCCGGGTATCCACTCGCTTTCATCCGCTTGTTGAACGGCTATATTCACAGCCAAATCCACGGGAATTGCCGCCTTCGTGCCTTCAAAGGTATAATCGATTTTATCCGCATTAACCGTGTCGATATGGATAACGGCGCCGTGATACAATCCGGTTTCTCGGATTCTCCGGGCAATTTCCGGCGGTTCGTCTTCCAAATGAACGATTTTGACGACACTTCCCGCCCTTGCTTCATTCAAAGGCAAAGCTTCGATTTCTACCCATTGACCGTGTTTGTCCGGGATGGGGTCGCCATGCGGATCGAAAAGCGGATAACCCAACTTTTTTTCGATGGTTTCCCAGTCGGCTTCGCTCAATTCGTGCTCCTTCTTTTCCGCCAGCGGATGCCATTTTTCGGGCGGAATGCCGGTTTTCTCCGAGAGGAATTTTTCATATAAACGGTGTCTCCGGATAATGTTCAAGGCTTTTTTCCGGCCTTTTTCCGTCAAAATCCAGCGATGATCCTCACGCTTGATCAGTTTCTCTTTCCGTAACTCGTCGATCACACCCGGTTCCTGCAACAATTGCTCGGCTTTTCGCGTGAAAATATCCTGCGGAAATCCCGTATGTCCGTTTTCTTTGTGGAATAACCATTTCAGGAAATCTTCCTTTTTATGCTGCCTTGTCTTTCCGCGTGAAGCCTTCATCCGGATTTTTTTAAGCAAATATATGGAATATAAAAAAGCCGCTTAACTACAAGCGGCTTATGAATCGGCAAAAGCAGACGACGGTTTAACCGCAACCGCCGGTTACTTCCTTTTTCTTGTGTTTGACTATGGGAACGGCTGCTTTTTTGACCGTTTTGACCGGCGCTTGAAGGGCTTTTCCCGAAAAAGGTTTCTTGCCTTCGACCAGCGGATAATTATTGACCAGCGCATCCACATCCGGGGCCCATCCGTTCTTTTTCCAGATATCGTAAATGTATGACATTGAGCCCAATATCAGATTTTTAGCATGGTAACCAATCATATTCAAATAAGCCGCCGTGTTGCTTCCCGTATGCCCCGATTTGCAATAAACAAGCACGGTTTTATCCTGCGGAACGGCGGACAGCTTGGCATCGGGACTGAAATCGCGGCGGGGCGTGAATTGCCAGGAACCTTTGATATGGCCGGCGACAAATTTGGATTTGGGCAAATAGCAAACAGGCTGATATGCCAACGGATGGGCTTTGTAATCGGGAAAAAATTCATCGGCTTTGAGGAGAAAGTCCTTGCGCGGTGCCTCCAATAATTTTTGAGCCCTTCGAGCAATACTTACCGTAGGCAGATTTTCCCCCGAAGAAGGAAATCTATGCCAATCGATAACATTTCCCGGCTGTTTTTCGAGCGGCAAAGGGGATTTTTGTTCGCCCGTTTCCACCATACCGGGATACCGGTTTCCTACGCCTTTTCGCAAGGGACCTGAGAATTTGTCGTTCCAAGCCGCCATACCGAAAAGCATGGCATACGTATTATCGAATCCGGCATAGCGCGTGATGCCCGTAACATAAGAGGCCGTTTGGCCGGTATAGCATACGAAAACCACTTTGGGATAAGCCGCCGCCTTGTGTTTTTTCGTAAGGAAATCCAACACTTTGTTTTTAGGCACATTGTAGGCACCGGGTATATGTCCGGCTTCGTAGGCATCGGGTCTGCGCAGGTCAATGATCAACCATTCCTTATAATGATCCAGTACTTGTGCCGCGGATACCACGGGTGGAAATTCTTGCGTATTGATAAAATTCCCGTGTTCGTAATAGATTTGCACCAAAGGTTTTACAGGTTTGGATCGAACAAATTCCTGTATGTTAACTTTTTTACCGATAGGCTTACCGGATTTCATCTGTTGTTTACAACTGGCCAACAACAGGCCGATCGAAAGGATATATACAATTGATTTTCTCATAGTTTTCCTTTTTTATTAACCGCAACCGCCCGTTACTTCTTTTTTCTTATGTTTTACCACCGGCGTGGCAGGTGCCGCCGCTTTTTTGACCGGTTTGGCGGAACCGCCGCCGTAACGTAATTGAACTTCCTTCATGGCTTCCCGGAAATCCACAACGGGAATTTCATCGTTGTAAATGCCGCTGTGAATTGCATACCGTCGCATTATTTTATCCCGGATATAATCGTATCCGGCCGGAATAAAGTAGATTTGGGCATTCATAAAATGATATCCCAGCATAGCCGCCAACTGTGCTTCGCTTCCGTCACCGTAGGCGATGAGCACTTTGTCCGGTTTTATCTGTGATTGATATTTGCGGGCAAAGAAATTCTTGAAAGGAATATTGACGGCGCCCGGCAAATGTCCCATGGCAAATTCGTGCGGCGTACGCAAATCAATGAATTGCATGCCGGAGTAATCTCCGCTGTAAAGCAAATCGGTCAATGTCATTTTGTCGATGGATTCGGTCCGGCATTTGTGACTGTCGTTGACGGTGAAGCCCTGTCTTGACCGGCACGAACTTATACCAAGACTTACAATGATTATTATTGTTATTATCCCCTTTTTCATAATCTTGATTTTTTTGATGATTAACCGCAACCGCCGGTTACTTCTTTTTTCTTGTGTTTCACTACGGGAACGGCCGCCTTTTTGGGTTTGGGTGCCGATGTGCCGCCTGCGGGACTGATGCCCGTGAAAAATACCTGTGCTCCCTTGCGGAACAAATAGCGTTTTTCGGCTTGTTTGTCCGTGAATTTCGGGTCGGGAGGCAAGGGGTTGATAATGTCGCGATACCACGCATTCAATCCGCCTTTCATTACCTTGATATTGTCATAATCGAAACTTTTCAGCATCAGCCAGGCCTTGTCGGCCAAAGTAGAACCGTTGGAAAACAATACCACCGTATACGTATCCGATTCGAGGATATCCGTCAGGGTTTTATCGAAAATTTTATCCAAGGGAAAATTCATCGCGCCGTTTAGCGTAAATTTTTTATAGGATGCGGGATCACGAACGTCAACGTAGATATAGGAAGGATCGTTCTCCATAATGGCTTGTGCCACTTGATCCGTGGAAATATATCTGCCCTGCTTGTTTACTTCATACAGCAATTTCTTCGCGGGAATCACATAGCGAAAAGGTTTGGTATCGGGATAAAATACGGCTATTACACTTCCCGCCAACAGCAATCCGATGATGATTTTATCTAATTTTTTCATATCGCTTTGTTTTATAAGCCCAAATCGTCAATATCTTCCCGTGTTAACCGGTTCTTTTTCCACCAATCCGCCCATTTGTCGTAGAGGACATAGCTGACGACAGCCATAGCGGTAAACAGGAAAATCCACAATCCTTCGCGGATGCCCAGCCATTGCGGGAAATTCACCACACCCATTTTGCCGGCAACACGTAAATCTTTCCAGAGATCATAGGTAAATATAAACCCGAAAATTCCTAAAAATACGCCGGCCAGAAATGCCCATGCATCAATTTTTCCGGTAGAAGCGGCCGACAGACTTGTTCCCGGACAGAATCCCCCTATGACAAATCCCAAGCCCATAATTCCACCGCCGGCCAAGGTGGCAATCCAGAAAGTTTTGGGATAAAAAGTTTTATAGATATCAATCCAGCCCATGTGATGCATAAAAAATAATCCTATGAGCGCCGTTAGTGCCGCGGTGAAAAATACCTTGATAACGGTTGTATCATAGCCGTAGAACACACCGGCCAGTTTTCGTGTATTGGTAAATCCGGATGCTTCCAATAGAAATCCGAATCCGATGCCGATCAAAAATCCGATCAGGAGATTGTATTCGGGATTTAATAATTCTTGCGGATAGAGAGGACCGGTCATAATTAAGCTTTTTTAGTGTTAATCCAAATTTTCTTGAAAATAAAGGCGAAAATAAATCCGAATCCGAATATGGCTACCAAGCCGATATAGCCTGAAAGTGAATCCACGGCTAATCCCGACAATACCAATCCGGACGTACATCCGTGCCCCACTTGCGTGCCTATACCCCATAGAATTCCGCCTGTCAGGGCAAGATATAGTCGCTTTTTAGTGGTAATATGCGGGGCTTTACCTACACTCCATTTCAAACGACCGAATAAAACGGCCGAGAGAATGGCACCGAATATAACTCCCAACAATTCGAAAACCAACCACGTATGCCAACGTTCGGGCTCCGATTTCAGTAAACGGGCGGTAAATTCGTTACTTTGTGCATAATGAGGTGCAATATGTTTAAGTGTTTCCACGCCGATATCCCGGAATCCGCCGCTGGAACCCAAACCTTCTCCCGCGAAATAATACGCCAGGATAATCAGGATGCCCAGCAGGAATCCGCCAAGGTAGGGATTAATGTATTTATTGCGTTTCGTATCGTTCATAACATTGATTTTTTCAGTTAAACGGATAAGCCGACATTTGTCCCGCCGCCACGATGACCAAACGGAAAATATATCCGCCGATCAATACCAACAAAGCCGGAAGTGCGGGCGGAATATGCATTCCTTTCAATTCCAAAGCTTCGAGAATAAAAGGCAATACCAATCCGAAACCTACGAAAACGACCCAAAAAACAACGGTAAATTGTCCGCCGAGGAACAGATGAGCCGCTTGCTTGAAGGCTTCGGGACCTGCTTGCATACCCATAATCATATGGATAATGAAAAACAATTCTATGGCAATCAATGCCATATCGATGGTGGACATCAACTTGCGCTCCTTCTTATTGTTACTCAACCACATCACGAAAGCCGAGCCGGTGGAAACGCCCGAGGTGAGGAACAAAGGACCGAGAATGGGATTGTTCCACAACGGATGTGCATTGAAAGCGGAAAGCAAAATACCCGTGTAAATACCCAATATGATGGACAAGTACAACAAAATCCAGGCAAAAACGCTCCGGTATTTCCTGAAAATCCATATAATCCAACGAAAAGGCGCCCAATTATGTTCGATCTTTCTGATGAAATTCGTTATGCTATCCAAGCGCCTCCAACCGCGTTCGTGCAGGTAAGCTTCTATATCGTCCAGGTAGGATAAAGGCCAAATCAACGACAGAATGCTGACGGCAACCAATGTCCAAGCCCCCCACGACATCGGCGATTCCGGGCGAACGGTCAGGAAAAGATTCCATACATATAATTTATGATGTAAATCAAAAACCAAAAGAAATAAACCGAGGATGATAATGCCGAATGTAAAAATCGGCGCGATTTTCACGGTAAAAGGCATATCGTTTTCTTTGCCTTTCAGGTAATAAAGCGTGGCAAATAACAAAATTCCGGCCGCCAATCCGCCCAGAAAAAGATAAGTGGCTATGGGAAATCCCCATACGTGAACATGCGGGTAGAGATATTCTATATTCCGTGTTGTCTGAAACAATCTTTCTTCCATAATACCTTATTTTAAATAATAGATTTGCGGTTTCGTTCCCGCTTCGGGCAGAAGCGTATAATGTTCCCTGGTTTTCAACAACTTGGATATTTCGCTGTCCGGGTCATCCAGATCACCGAAGTGCATACATTTGGTCGGACAAACCGAGACGCAAGCAGGGTCCAAGCCGTCTTTGACACGATGGTCGCAGAACGTACATTTATCCACATATCCGTCGGGATGGAAATAGCGGGCATCATAAGGGCAAGCTTCGATACAGGCACCGCATCCGATACACTCGTCATGGGCAACCTTCACGATACCTCCTTCGATGACGTGACTGGCCCCCGTAGGACAAGTGCGCACACACGGCGTATCCTCACAATGGTTACACCGTTGCGATTCGAAGTGCATGAACAAATCGGGATATTGTCCTTTGGTTATTTCAATAATCCAATCCCGCGAATATCCCAACGGGACATTGTTTTCCGTCTGACAAGCCACAACACAGTCGCCGCAACCGACGCACTTGTTGACTTCTATGGCCATTGCATATCTCATGATACAGCTTGTTTTTTATGGTGAGGTTTTTCGGTAAGAATTTTCACGAAATTATTTCGCATACCCGTTCCGCCGGTTATGGGATCCTTTTCGATATTGTAAATCATTTCGCTGTCGAGGATACCGCGGCCGTAGGCACGCGTTTGTTTTATTTCGCCTTTCTCCGTTACGATTTTTCCTTTATTGCCGAAACCGTGCGGCAGGAAAACGGAATCATGACGGATGCGTTCCGTGATACGCACTTTGACGCTGAACGAACTGACCTTGCCTTTCGGATTTTGTAGCCATACTTCCTGACCGTTGGTCAATCCGTAGAGACGGGCTACTTTCGGATGTACCCACAAGCGCGGTTCGTGACGCAGTTCGAACAAATTGGGATTGTTGATCGTACGCCCGAACGTATGCATCGGCAAGCGTCCGTAAATCAAACGCAGGTAGCCGGGAGGCGGATCGCCGTGATCCTTGTAAACCGGCATCGGGTCGTAGCCCCAAGCGGCAAAGTCCGTAGAGTACAATTCGATTTTTCCCGTATTGGTATTGAACCAGTAAGGTTCGTCTTCATTCAAATACAAGGGCGTTTTTCGCGGAAAATATTTCACGCCGACTTTTTTGAGTTCTTCCAAAGAAGATCCCACCTGTTTGAGTTGCCAATCGAGTACTTCTTCGAAATCTTCCCATTCGTAGAAGTCGTGTAATCCCAAGCGCAAACCGATTTCACGGGCAATCCACCAACCGGGTTTCGTTTCGTATTTGGGTTTAACGGCCGGATAGCGCAAAGCCAAATTGGGTTGGCGGTGATGGGAATTGCGGATATGATCCAAACGTTCCAAGTAGGTGGCTTCGGGGAGAACCACATCGGCATAACCGGCAATTTCGCTCGGCATCGTATCCACTACGACCACAAATTCCACATTGTTCAATGCCCGCAATACTTTTTCCTGCGGCGGAATGGATTGCAACGGATTGGTGGCGGCTATAAATAAACCTTTGACCTTATACGGGCCGTCATATTCCGGCAATGCATGATCGATGATTTCGTTGGTGATGCCCATGATGGCCAATTTGTGTTCGCCCCGCGAAATATCTTTCCATGTCCATTTGGGTTTGGGAAACGGCGGATGCGGTTCTTGAGGCAATTTGACTTTTTCGGGGAAATAGAATCCGCCCTTACGTCCCCAAGATCCGAGGAGCGCATTCAAAATGGCTATGGCGCGTGAACGTTGCGTATCGTCGCCGTACCAAGCCGTGTGACGTCCGGGATGGATAATGACACGCGGCGAAGCGGCTCCCATCATGCGAGCGGTTTCGATGATATCTCCTGCCGGGATAGTCGTGATGCTCTCGGCCCATTCGGGAGTGTATTTCCGGACGTGATCCTTTAACAAATCAAATCCGTATGTATAAGTTTCCACATACTTTTTGTCGTACAATTCTTCATTGATAATCACGTGCATCCAAGCAAGCAACAAGGCCAAATCGGTTGAAGGTTTGATGGGCAACCATTTGGTCGAATGTGCCGCCATGGTGGAAAATCTCGGATCCACGGTGATAATGGTGCCTCCGCGATCGATAAGGTCGGAAACGTCTTGAACGTGACCGTTGTGCATATTTTCACCGATGTGATTGCCTATCAAAACCAAACAATCGGTATGACGGACATCCGTAGGTTCGGGTGAGGCAAGCCCGGCACCGTAGGTGGCAATAAATCCGGCTTCGCGTGCTATCAGACATTGTGCACCGGCAGGTTCGCCCATCGTTTGCGACCCCCAAGCTTTGAACAGATGCTCGAAATGAGGACCGGTTTTCCCGTGGAACAACAATGCCATACTTTCTTTGCCGTATTTCCGGTCGATTTCCTTCATTTTTTTACTTACCAAATCCAATGCTTCCTCCCAACTCGCTTCCCGGAAAACCTGTTTACCGTTTTTTTCGGTGCGGATCAACGGTTTTTTCAGGCGGTCTTCGTCATAATACATACCCAAACCGCCCGTTCCGCGCGGACATAATCTGCCGTTGGAATGCGGATCGTTTTCATTGCCGATGATTTTGCGGATTTTTCCCGATTGATCCTTATATACCCATCCGGCACAGTTCCAAAAACACACTTCACAAACGGTGGGCGTTTTAATAGCCTGATTCTCCAATAAGGGCGGATTTTCCTTATCCCATAAACCGGAAAAGATACCCGATAACGGAGGAGCAACAGCCAAACCGGCAGCCGCCGTTCCCGATATTTTGATAAAATCCCGTCTATTCAGCTTTTTCATACGTTCGAATTTGAATTCATTATAAAATTAGAAATACTTGCTACCATAATAATATGATAAAACACATTTTTTTTATAGGTACTCAAATCATTTTGATAAATTTTGATAATTATCATTTTCGAGACACTAACAAGGCGGAGGGCTATTGTAAACGAAAGGAACTTTGAATAACTTATGTAATAAAAAGTCAAAGAATTAAACTGAGAAAATCAAATAAAAAATGAAATTGTTATGATTTATATCATTTTTTTTGTTACATTTGTGTCAAAAAATAAACCCTCACAATGGCAAAAGTAGTAGTATTAGGTTCAGGTATCGCCGGACATACAACGGCCACATACCTGCGAAAATGGCTCGGCAAACAACACGAGGTTGTGGTAGTTTCCAAAGTCGAGTACTATCAGTTCACGCCCTCCAATATCTGGGTGGGTGTGGGAAGAATGACTCCCGATCAAGTACGTTTCCGTTTGGACAAACGTTACCAAAAAGCGGGTATTGTTTACAAATATGCCAAAGCCCTGTCCATCCACCCCGAAGGTGGCGACGGTTCCGACAAACCTTATGTTACTATCGAATATCTGCAAAAAGGCAAGGAAGGACAGCAGGAAAAAGTCGAATATGACTATTTGGTGAATGCCACCGGGCCGGCTTTGCGTTTTGATAAGACCGAAGGCTTGGGGCCCGATGCCGGTCACACGGTATCGGTATGTAACTACGAACATGCATCGCATGCCTGGAAAGAATTGCAAAAAATCATCAAAAAACTTGAAGAAGGCAAACCGCAAAACATTGTCATCGGTATCGGACACCCCGGCGCTACTTGTCAAGGTGCCGCCTTCGAGTATTTGTTGAATGTTTATCACGAAATCGATCGTCGCGGCTTATCCGATTTGGCCAATATCACCTTCCTGACCAACGAATATGAATTGGGTGATTTCGCTATGGGTGGCGCCTATATCAAATACGGCGGATACATCACACCGACTAAAGTTTTCACCGAATCGTTCCTGGCCGAACGCGAGATTTTCTGGATCAAACGTGCCGGTGTGTATAAAGTGGATGCCGACAAAATTTATTATGAAACCTTAGCCGGCGAGTATAAAGAAATCCCTTATGATTTCGCCATGTTGATTCCGGCATTCTCAGGCCCGGGATTGAAAGCTTATGATAAATCCGGCAATGACATCACCGACAAACTCTTCAAGCCTAACGGATTTATGATTGTCGATGCCGATTACACACCCAAACCTTATGAAGAATGGAGTGCCGAAGACTGGCCCGAGGTAGTACAGCATCCCGAGTATAAAAACATCTTTGCTCCGGGTATCGCTTTTGCGCCGCCGCATACGATTTCCAAACCCTTTACATCTCCCAACGGCACCAAAATCGTTCCCGCTCCGCCGCGTACGGGTATGCCTTCGGGAGTTATGGGAAAAATCGTTGCACAAAACATCTACGAAGTCATCAAAGGTAAAACTACCTTGGACAACCTCCGCCACAAAGCTTCCATGGCCAAAATGGGGGCCGCCTGTATCGTTTCCGCCGGTTACGGTATGACCAACGGTATGGCCGCCACCATGACGGTTTATCCCATCGTCCAAAACTGGAAAAAATATCCCGAATTCGGACGTTCGTTGCGCTACACCATCGGCGAACCCGGCTTGGCCGGTCACTGGCTGAAGTGGTTTATGCACTATATGTTCTTGCACAAAGCCAAAGGTTATCCTTTCTGGTGGTTATTGCCCGAATAATTTTCTCAAACCGGTAAAAAAAATCTACAATTATGGAACATAAAAAACATCTGACCAGAGTTACGCGCGGATACACCGATTTTTCCTACGCGCCCATACCTACCAAGTTTACACGTTTCAAACGTAAATGTATCATTTACCAAGCTTGGCGCTGGATCGTATTGAATATCAAAATTCTGCGTATCGTGGCTTTCGGCCACTCCTAAGCAAATTCCCTTTTCGGCACAAACGGACTCTCCGTGTTGGCGGGGAGTCTTTTTTTTTGCTAACTTTGAATAGTATTAACCAAAAAATTTAATCATTATGAAAAAAAATATCGGTTCGACAGACAAATTGATACGTCTAATTATTGCATTCGCCCTCCTGATTTGGGTATGGTTTGACAAAAGTCTTTCCACGAAAAACCAAATCATCATTCTTATCATTGCATTTATTGCCGCTTTGACTTCCTTTTTGGAATATTGTCCTTTGTATGTTCCCTTTAAAATTTCAACCCGTAAAGATAATCCGCCTTCGGAAGAATAATAATTATT
>CAYUQW010000024.1:0-13065 GCA_964446985.1 uncultured Flavobacteriaceae bacterium | reverse complement strand
TGACAAATACAAACACAATATTATCCGGCATTTAAAAAGGCGATAATTCTTTTGGCCGTTTCCGCCGATGCGGATTGGTTCCCTAAAATCCGGCTTAATTCCTCATAATCCGCCAACATTTTATCCCTGTGTTTTTCATCCGTAATTTCTTTCAAGTGTCGGGTGATTTTTTCGATATTGAACTCGTTTTGCAGTAATTCCGGTATGGCTTTTTTGCCTAAAATCAAATTTACCAATGAAAAAAAATCAATATGAACCAGGTATTTGCCTATGTGATATTGCAATGCATCGGTGCGGTATCCGGCTATTTGCGGAACTTTGAACAATGCGGTTTCCAGCGTTGCCGTTCCGGAGGTTACTACCGCCGCATAAGCGGAATTTAAAATTTGATAGGTTTTGCCAAACAAAACGGGGATATTTTCCGCGCCGTATTGCCGGTATAATTCCTCGGATAAGCCGGGGGCTCCTGCTATAACAAAATCATAAGCGGGGAATTTTCCGGGCAATTGGCTCATTACGGGAAGCATCCGTCGTATTTCCTGTTTTCTGCTTCCGGGGAGCAAAGCTATCAAAGGTTTTTGACTCTCTATTTTTTCCGGATTGCTTTTTTTGAAGTTTTCAACGGCATCCACGACGGGATTTCCTACATATTCGGCATCAATTTCGTGTTTAGCATAAAAATCTTTCTCAAAAGGCAGTATCAGGAAAAGTTTGTCCACGTAACGACGGATAATTTCCACACGACTTTCTTTCCACGCCCATAATTTAGGCGAGATATAGTAAATGACTTTATATCCTTGTCGTTTTGCCCATTTGGCCATCCGGAGATTGAAACCCGGATAATCCACCAGTATCAGGGCATCGGGTTGAAAACGGTTTACGGCTTCTTTGATTTTCCTGAAATTGTTTCTAATTTCCCGCAGGTGTAATAAAACATCGGTAATGCCCATATAAGCCATATCCTTGTAATGCACGACGGGATTTTTCCCTGCCGCTTTGGCCATTAAATCGCCCCCGGCAAAGGCAAAACTTGCTTGCGGATCATATTCGGAAAGGGCTTTCATCAGGTTGGAAGCATGTAAATCGCCCGAAGCTTCCCCGGCAATCAAAAAATATTTCATACCACAAATTTAAGCAGGAGCATCCATAAGAACCAAACAATCATTGCACCGAGTGCTCCCCGGATGCCTGCTTGGTCTTTCCTGATATCATTAAATTTAAACATAAGAAACCCGATTATGCCGGTGATAGCCACCGAATAGGGAAAAACGCCTTCCGAAACAAGCGTTTTTTGTTTGTAAAAAGGTATTTGCAATACAAATTTTGCGTAGGCCGCTAAACCGAGGGTGATAAAGGCGAAAGTTGTTAAAAAGTTGATTATAAGTTTATTATAAAAATTTTTGTTTGTCAAAATTCGAATTTTTTCAGTTTATCCATCAAATGATAAGCCGTCATATCGAATTGTACGGGCAAAACGGAAACATAACCGTTTTCCAGCGCGTATTCGTCCGTGTCTTCACCATTATCGAAGTTAACAAATTCCCCTGTAAGCCAATAATATTCGCGACCGTGCGGATTGATTCGTTTATCGAAAGATTCCACCCATTTGGCGTTGGCTTGGCGGGTGATGCGGATACCTTTGATTTGTTCCAACGGCAAGTAAGGAATATTGACATTAAGGATAAACGGTTGCGGTAATTGATCGGCTTCAAGGACTTTTTTGGCAATGATTTCCACATAATGTTTTGCCGCCGTGAAATCGGCATCCCAATTGTAATGCGTCAATGAAAAACCGATGGAAGGAATGCCTTCTATGCCGCCTTCGACCGCTGCCGACATTGTTCCGCTATAGATAATATTGATGGAGGAGTTCGAACCGTGATTGATTCCCGAAACCAACAAATCGGGTTTCCTATGGAGGATTTGATCCACGGCCAGTTTGACACAATCGACGGGTGTACCGTTGGATTTGTATTCCTGTTGCGGTCCGTCGTCGATTTTAACTTTGTCGATGTACAGGGTTGAATTGATTGTTATGGCATGGCCTTTACCGGACATTGCACTTTCGGGAGCCACAACCACCACATCTCCCAGTTTGTTCATTACTTCGATGAGATTTCTGATACCCGGAGCCGTAATGCCGTCGTCATTCGTAACCAAAATCAATGGACGTTGTTTCATCTGGAAAAATTTACACACAAAAATAAACCATTAAATTTAATTTTCCTGTTTAAATAAAGATTAATTTTCCCTTCGTTTTCAAAGGTTTAAAACCGGAAAATTCCGGAAAAAAATATTTCCGTATCAGGCGAAAATAGTGTATTTTTGTAATGAACTCCCAAACTCCCCGTTATGCCTTATTCCGATGCCGAAGCCAAAATTTTTGCCTGTTCCCAGAGCAGGGATTTGGCCGAAAAAATTGCACAACATTACGGTATTCCGTTAGGAAAGGTCGAAATTCAACGCTTTTCCGACGGAGAGTTTCGCCCTTCTTTCAAAGAATCCATTCGCGGACGAAGGGTGTTTTTGATAGGTTCCACTTTTCCTTCGTCCGATCATTTGATGGAATTACTTTTGATGATAGATGCCGCCAAACGGGCTTCGGCCCAATATATCAATGCCGTTATTCCTTATTTCGGTTGGGCCCGTCAGGACAGGAAGGATGAACCGCGCGTTCCCATTGCCGCCAAGATGGTGGCTTCCATGTTGGAAACAGCCGGTGCTTCGCGCGTAGTTACGATGGATTTGCATGCGGATGCCATTCAAGGCTTTTTCGAAATTCCCGTGGACCATTTGTATGCCAGTACCTTGTTCATACCGTACATCCAATCTTTGAATTTGGATAATCTCATCATTGCATCGCCGGATATGGGAGGCGCCAAGCGAGCCCATGCGTATGCCAAATTTCTCAAAGCGGATGTGGCCATCAGTTATAAACAACGTCTCAAAGCCAATGAAGTTTCCTATATGGAATTGATCGGTGATGTTAAAGGAAAAAATGTCGTTTTGGTGGACGATTTGGTTGATACGGCCCGCACCTTGGTAAAAGCCACACGGATGATGCTCGAAAAAGGAGCCGAAAGTGTCCGGGCGGCCATTACACATCCGGTTTTATCGGGTAATGCCGTCGAACTTATCGAAGAAAGCCCTCTTGAAGAACTGATTGTAACCGACAGTATCCCGATAAAAGTTTTGTCAAAAAAAATAAAAGTGCTATCTTGCGCCCCGTTATTCGCGGAGGTGATGCATAACATTCACAGTCACGAATCCATCAGCAAGAAATTTATTATGTAACCTTAAATAGATATTTATGAAATCACTGACTATCAAAGGCTCTAAAAGAGAAAGCGTGGGCAAATCCGCAACCAAAGCCTTACGTAATGCTGGAAGAGTCCCTTGCGTATTGTACGGAGGAGGCGAACCCATGCATTTTTCGGCGGATGAACGCGAGTTCAAAGATTTGGTTTACACTCCGGATACGCATACGGTAGTGATTGAATTGGAAGACGGCTCCAAACACGAAGCCATTATGCAAGACATTCAGTTTCACCCGGTTACGGACAGAATCCTGCATGTGGATTTCTATCGTCTCTTCCCCGACAAGGAAGTAACCGTTATCGTACCGGTCAAAACCGAGGGCGTTGCTCCCGGGGTGGTGAAAGGAGGTAAACTGTTCTTCAACGAACGAAAACTGAAAATCCGTGCCATCCCTTCCAATTTACCCGATTACGTTATCGTAGATATCTCAAATCTGGACTTGAACGACAAAGTTTACGTGTCCGAATTGCGTAACGACAAATACAAAATTTTGCATCCTGACAATGTCGTTGTAGTACAAATCAAGATGTCCCGTGCCGCACTCAAAGCCGCACAAGAAGCCGCCAAGGCGGAAAAACAACAATAATTCGATTTATTCGGATAAATTACATAACCGTCCTGCTTCCGGGGCGGTTTTTTTATTGGTAAATACGGCGGTTTTGTCGAAATTTGTAAAATCGATATTTTGATTATATATGAAAATCGCATTGGCCCAAATAAATGTTACCATTGGTGACTTCGAAGGAAATCTGAAAAAAATGAACGATTATATCCGGCAAGCCGTACGTAATAAAGCCGATTTGATCGTATTCCCCGAGTTGAGTATCACCGGTTATCCGCCCAGGGATTTTCTCGAATTTGACGATTTTATCGAAAAGGCGGAAGCAGCCGTCGAAAAACTGAAACCTTTGTCCGAAGATATCGGAATTTTGGTCGGAACTCCTACGGTCAATCCCGAAATCGAAGGAAAGGATTTGTATAATTCCGCCGTTTTTTTGTATGAAGGAAAGGAAATATACCGACAACACAAAACCTTGCTTCCCACGTATGACATTTTTGACGAAGCCCGGTATTTCGAGGAAGCCCGTTCGTGGAAAACCGTTCCTTTC
Source organism: uncultured Flavobacteriaceae bacterium (assembly GCA_964446985.1). Lineage (GTDB taxonomy): Bacteria > Bacteroidota > Bacteroidia > Flavobacteriales > Flavobacteriaceae > JAADED01. Next base: position 8,638 of record CAYUQW010000024.1, on the reverse strand, counting down.
AAAGGTAAAAACCTGGCGATCACCATTTGCGAGGATTTGTGGAATTTGGGCAACGAAAATCCGTTATACACGGTCAATCCGATGGAAAAACTGATGGCCGGCAATCCGGATATGATCATAAATTTGTCCGCTTCGCCGTTTGATTACCGTCACGCCAAGGAACGCATCAAGGTTTTGAAAGCCAATGTCCGGGCCTATGATTTGCCCATTGTGTACGTCAACTATGCCGGCGCACAAACCGATTTGATTTTCGACGGCGGCTCGTTGGTAATGGATCGCGGCGGAAATATCCGGATGGAATTGCCCTTTTTCGAGGAACATTTGGCGTATTTCGATACGGAGGATTGGGATAAGCCCAACGGTGACAGAGAACGTCCCAAGGACAAAATTCCGTTGATCTATCAGGCATTGCTCACCGGAATCAGGGATTATTTCGGGAAAATCGGACTTCAAAAAGCCATACTCGGACTGTCGGGCGGGCTGGATTCCGCCGTAACCGCCGTATTGGCCGCGGAAGCCTTGGGAAAAGAGAATGTGCGCGCGCTTTTGATGCCGTCACCGTATTCGTCGGAGTCGTCGATAACGGATGCCGTGCAATTGGCCGGAAACCTGGGGATAGCCTATGAAACCCTTCCGATTAACGAACCTTTTCAATCCGTATTGAACCGGCTTTCCCCGTATTTCCAAGGAAAACCCGCCGGTGTGACCGAAGAAAACATCCAACCGAGGATACGGATGATTTATCTGATGGCTTTTGCCAATAAGTTCGGATATGTTTTGCTGAATACCAGTAACAAAAGCGAATTGGCCGTCGGCTACGGCACTTTATACGGTGACTTGGCCGGCGGATTGTCCGTGATAGGCGATTTATACAAGACCGAAGTCTATGATTTGGCGCATTACATTAACCGTAACCGCGAGATTATACCTTATAATATATTACACAAACCGCCTTCGGCCGAATTGAAACCCGGCCAAAAAGATACCGATTCCCTTCCGCCTTACGAGATATTGGATCCCATTCTGAAATTATATATCGAGGAACGTCGCAGTCCTACTGAAATTATTGAAGCGGGATATGATGAAAAATTGGTGCGTCGCGTATTGAAAATGGTTAATAAAAACGAATTCAAACGCTATCAAACGGCACCGGTTTTGCGTGTAAGCCCCAAAGCTTTCGGAATGGGAAGGAGGATGCCTATCGTGGCCAAATATCTCGAATAGATGCCTGTGTTTTTTCAGACTTGCAAAAAATTCCTATCTTTCCTTTGAAAAATTGCAGGGAATGGATCTGAAATTTAATCGTAATGAGGATCATAATAAGTTGCTCGTAGCGGACTTGCGCAAAAAATTGGCCGAAGTTGCTTTGGGCGGCGGAAAAAAACGGATAGAAAAAGAGCATGCCAAGGGGAAAATGACCGCACGCGAGCGAATCGATTATTTGTTGGATCATGACAAGCCGCAGCTGGAAATCGGCGCATTGGCCGGATACGGAATGTATGAAGAATACGGCGGATGTCCGTCGGGCGGGGTAGTGGTCAAATTGGGATATATATCCGGCAGAAAAGTGATTGTCGTTGCCAACGATGCTACGGTGAAGGCGGGAGCATGGTTTCCCATAACCGGAAAGAAAAATCTCCGCGCACAGGAAATTGCGATGGAGAATCATATTCCCATCATATATTTGGTGGACAGCGCCGGGGTGTTTTTGCCTATGCAGGATGAAATTTTTCCCGATAAGGAACATTTCGGGCGTATTTTCCGCAACAATGCCGTGATGAGCCGCAAAGGAATCGTCCAAATTGCCGCGATTATGGGAAGTTGCGTGGCCGGCGGCGCTTACTTGCCCATAATGAGTGACGAAAGTTTGATTGTGGATAAGACCGGAAGTATTTTTTTGGCAGGAAGTTATTTGGTAAAATCGGCTATCGGTGAGGAAGTCGATAACGAGACGCTCGGAGGTGCAACGACGCAAACGGCCATTTCCGGTGTGGTGGATCATAAAGTCCCGGACGATAAAGCCGCTTTGGACAAAATCAAACGAATTGTTGAAAAAATAGCCGAGCCGGTTAAAGCGGGTTTTAGCAGGACAACGCCTGAAAAGCCCGGGAAAGATCCCGGCGAGATTTACGGTCTGCTACCGCAAAAACGCTCGGAGCCCTACGATATGTATGAAATAATTTATCGTTTGGTCGATGCCGGTTCGTTCGACGAATACAAGGCCGATTACGGAAAAACGATCATCACCGGTTATGCCCGTATTGACGGTTGGGCGGTGGCCATCGTGGCGAATCAGCGAAAGGTCGTGAAAAATGCCAAAGGCGAAATGCAAATCGGCGGCGTTATTTATTCCGATTCGGCCGATAAAGCGGCACGTTTCATTATGACGGCCAACCAAAAACGTATTCCGCTGGTTTTTCTGCAAGACGTTACCGGATTTATGGTCGGGAGCAGGGCCGAACACGGCGGGATTATCAAAGACGGGGCCAAAATGGTGGCGGCGGTCAGCAATTCCGTGGTTCCCAAGTTTACCGTTGTTATCGGAAATTCCTACGGAGCGGGAAATTACGCTATGTGCGGAAGAGCCTACGATCCGCGTTTGATGATCGCTTGGCCGACAGCCGAAATTGCCGTGATGAGCGGTGCATCGGCTTCCAAGGTTTTGTTGCAAATCGAAGAAGCACGCCTGAAAAAACAAGGGAAAACCATTGACAAGAAAACGGAAGAAAAACTTCTTTCCGACATTCAGCGCAGATATAACGAGCAAATTTCACCTTATTATGCGGCGGCGCGCCTTTGGGTGGATGCCGTAATTGATCCGTTGGAAACGCGAAAATGGATAAGCGAAGGCATCCAAACCGCCAATCACAAACCGGTTGAAGAAAATTTTAATCCCGGAATTATTCAAACCTGACAATTTATGGCAAAATGGGATAGCTATTTGAAAAATGCAGGCAAGCGATTGGGAAAAGAAGAACCGGGAGATCAGCCCGGACGCTCGTCCTACCAGCGTGATTACGACCGGATTATTTTCTCGGATGCTTTCCGGCGTCTGCAAAACAAAACGCAGGTTTTGCCCATTCCCGAATCGGATGTTGTACGCAACCGGCTGACGCATAGTCTCGAAACGGCTTCCGTTGCCCGTTCCTTGGGTTATTTGGCGGGGCAAAATATTCTGGAAAGACATTCGTCGCTTCGTTTATACGGTTTTCGTGCCGATGATTTCGGGTATATCGTTTCCGCCGCCGCCTTGGCGCACGATATCGGCAATCCGCCTTTCGGCCATCAGGGCGAAGAGGCCATTTCCCGTTTTTTTCTTTCGGACAAAGCCGTACCGTTTCTTGAGAATCTGACCGGGAAACAGAAGGCCGAATTACAACAGTTCGAAGGCAATGCCGCAGGTTTCAGGATTTTGGCCCGTACAACCGACAACCGCAGTGCATCAAAGGGAGGTTTGCGTTTGAGTCTGGCCACCTATGCCGCGTTTATCAAATATCCCCGCGAAGTTTTTGTCAAGAAAGAGAAGCATTCGCATATTGCGATGAAGAAATTCGGTATTTTCCAATCCGAAAAATCCGTTTTCGAAACCTTGGCCGCAGAAACCGGCTTGATTCCTATCGAAACCTCCGGCGGTTTGGCATTCAACAGGCATCCTTTGGCATATCTTACCGAAGCGGCCGATGATATTTGCTACAACATTATCGATTACGAAGACGGATTTACGCTGGGTATAATCCCGTTCGAACGCATAGAATATTTGTTCAAATCCCTGATTCGATGGACCGGAGAGCAAAGGAAGACGTATCAATCCATTTATGAACCGAAACAAAAAATCGGCTTTTTGCGTGCATTGGTCATCAATCGTTTGGTGCAGGAAAGCGTACGGGTTTTCCTTGATCATGAAGATGAAATTTTATCGGGAAAATTCCCTGTTTCCTTGCAGGACAAATGGCCGGAGGATATCCGCCAAGTGCTTATGGAAATACGTAAGGAGAGCGTTGAAAAAATCTATCACCATCCGACCGTGTTGAAAATCGAAGCGACCGGCAAAACCGTTATCCCGTTTTTACTGGAAAAATTTCTTCATGCGGCTTTTGATCCGAAATCACATAAACAATATTACCTGTTGATGCCCGAGGCTTATCGTCAGGCGGACGACGCCTATGAGCGTGTGATGCAAACCGTTATGTTCATATCCGGTATGACCGACAGGGAAGCGGTTTATTTGTATCGAAATTTTAACGGAATCGAATTGGCCGGATACTAAACTCCCGATTGTGATTTAAAAAAATAATCTTTATCTTGCCAAAAAATCGATATATGCCCAAGAAAAATAAGTATCAATTTGAATTTTTGATTAACGTTTCCCCCTCGATGTTGTATCAATATTTGACCGGTCCTTCCGCACTGGCTCAGTGGTTTGCCGATGACGTTGTTTTTCGCGGAGGTAATTATATTTTTGTATGGCCGGACTCCAAAGAACGGGCAAAGTTGGTGAAAAACAAAAAGAATGAAAAAGTGCGGTTTCAATGGCTGGACGAAGACGGGCAGGAAACCGAATATTATACCGAATTCCGCATTTCCGTGGACGAGTTGACCAATGACGTCTCTTTGACTGTTATCGATTTTTCGGAAGATGACGAGGAAGAAACGGCTTTACTCTGGGAAAATATGATCGATGACCTCAAGCACGTTTTGGGCGTAGGCTAAAATCCCAATTCCCTTTCGATTTCTTCAAAATCAATCATATCCGAGGCTTCCAATTCCGTGGGAGCGATGCCGATAAATTCGGGAATTTCATCGGGATCGTAATCGGGAAGGACGAAAATGATCGATTTTTCTTTTTTATACCATTCGATTTTGCTTTGGAACGGCCTGAGTATCTCTCCGAGCATTTCCTGCGTAAAGGTTTCGGGCGGTAATTTGACAATATAATGGTCCCTTGGGGTCCGGCTAAAAAGATTATCCAGAAAAGATACGAGTTTTTCGCGGGAATGCGGCCGGAAGACACGGTATTTTTGTTTTTTCATACGGGGTTTATTAATTTGTAAATCAATTCGTTAATGGTGTCGCGATAGGGCGTTTGCGAAGGTCCGAAACCTTTCAGAAAAAGGTCGGTTTGGCGGAGAATTTCAATATTTTTCGAGATTTTTTTCATCGGAAAAACGGATGAAGCCCGCTTAAACTCACCGACAAAATAAGGGTTTATTTTTAATTCCGATGCAATGAGCCGGTTATCCGAACGATTGGGCAAGGTGTTGAATTTGTAAAGTTTGACAAAAAAATCATACAAAACGGCGATGAGGGCGTGAATGGAATATTCCTTCGGATTTTGCGCGAAAAAACCGGCGATTTTGTAGGCCTTTTCTTTATTTCCCGAGGCAATGGCGGCTTTCATTTCGAAGATATTGAAATCCTTGCTTATGCCGACGTATTCTTCGATGATTTCGGGCGTCAATTGTTTTCCGCCGGGAAAGACAACCGACAATTTTTCGGCTTCTTTTTCATACCGCATAAGGTCCGTTCCCAGCGCCTCCAACAGCATCAATTCGGATTTTGGTAGCAATGTAAAACCGAAAGAACCGAAAATCTCCCCGATCAGTTCGCCCATTCGGTTTTCGTACAAACGGGGCGATTCGTAATAAACGCTGTGCGGATTTTTATCGAAAATATTTTTGATTTTGGAAGCAGGTTTGCCCGAAAATTTAAAAATCAATACGGTGTGCAAGGCCGGATTATCGACATATTCCTTGATGAGTTGAATGTCATTTGCTTTTTTGAAAAAACTCTGGGCTTCACGGATGGCGATCAACTGTTTGGCCGCCAGCATGGGGAAGGCTCGCGCACGCAGAAGGGTCTGCATAAGATCGTTTTCCGGCGCATACAGGATTTGCTCGTCAAAAGATTTGGCTTCCGGCGAAACGACCTTTTTCAGTAATTTCTCTTCGATTTTATTGGCAAAATACCGCTCGTCTCCCGATAGAAAATAAACCGGTGCAATTTGGCCTTTTTCAATCTCGTTCAGTATTTTACGGAAATTTTTCATTGCATTACGAAGTTACGAAAATTCATCGAGAATAACGGCGACCTTTCCAGGTAAAATTTCCGCGGTGCGTGATGACAAACCAACCGAATGCAAGTAAGTAAAAAGGATAAATTACCGGTAAAACGATATAGTCCGGGGGTTTAAGTTTATACCCGAAAAAACGGTTCAGATATATCATTATGATGATTTCCGACAAGAGGGAAATGAGAGCAACAATGAAGATATGAATTAAAGATTGCTTCAATAAAATCAGTAGTAATGTTATGACAGGCCAAAAGGCGAAAATAAGCAGGGATAAGGAAAAAACAAGGGATAAACCTTGATTAACCGCCGGCGTTTTTTTTGCCCAACGAAGACGTTGATTCAACAGTTCGCCCCAGGTTCCGGCCGCTTCGGTCGTAACGACGGCTTGACGGTCGGCCAGGTAACGTATTTTCCCGGGATATAAACGGTGAAATTTACGGACGAGAAACACATCGTCTCCGCCGGCAAATTTTTCATATCCCTTATAACCGTCAACTTCCCGGAAAACGTCTTTGCGAAACAACAAATTGGTGCCGTTGGCAAGGAACGGATCCGTGACGGCACTTGCAGCGGCGGTTAGCATTTGAATTACGGACATCTCAAAAGCCTGAATTTTCCCCGGCAATTTCCGGTTAACATTCCATTTGACCGGTCCCAAAATCATCCGCGTTCCCGGATGTAAAGTCAGATATCGATGATATACACGCAGAATTTTTCCCGGAATACGGCTGTCGGCATCTATGGTCAGAATCCAGGGATACCGTGCCGAGGCTATGCCGGTTTCAAGCGCGGCTTTCTTTGGTGCAACAAATTGATAACCGGTTGATTGCAATATTTTCCAATCGAAATTTTTAGGCGTGTTCAGGATAATTTCCTTTGATTGGTCATCCGAAAAATCGTCGACAAAAATTACTTCATACAGTTTTCCGGGATAATCGATATTATTGAGACTTTCAATCAAACGGGGGAGATTTACGGCTTCATTACGGAAGGGCACTATCAGACTGAAACTTGTTCCGCTTTGACCGGTATCCAAATGCGTCAAACGGGATTTCCATAGCAGAAAAGCGGTAAGAACGACGAGCCAAACGGCAATAAATCCCCAAATCATTCGAATTTTCTTTTAAACCATAAGATTTGTCCCAACAATGCCGGCCCGAAGAAGTTCCATAGCCACATCCATATGACCGCCCACAGAACAAATCCGGGGTCAATGCCCAATTTGCCGAAGACAAACACGGCCGCAGAACCTTTAATGCCCAAATCGAGCCAAGGAATAACCGGTAAAATCGAAACGAGCAAATAATAGGTGAAAATACTTTGTGCCAAGGTCATTACGGATAATTGTAAGCCGGGATAAGTGCTTAATAACAGGCCGAATAATAACGAAAAAGCGGCGTAACGTCCCAATGAGAGTAACAGGATTTCAGGATTTGCGAGCGTGGAAAATGGAATATTCCCGAAGTTTTTCCGCAATAGAAAAAACAGTAGCGGAACGGTTATTGCAAGGATAAGCAAAACCACCGGTGAAATACGGAAAAAGTAACCGGCCGTGCCTATCAGCCCCAAGCACACGGTGACGATCATTTGTGTTATTTGTTCAATGGCGACTTTCCCGGCCAAGCGTTTGCGGTTTGTTGCGAAAAACAAAGGTTTAACGACAAATTCCCCCGCATTGGCCGGTGTCCATACCGCCAGTCCTGTGGAAACCAGTTGTTGATACGCCGCTTCCCGGAATGAAAGCGGCTGAATGTTTTTTATCAACGTTTTCCATTTGTAAATCCGTAATAGCCAATTTGTTGTACTTAGGATTATAGAAGCAGTCAAAATGCGTATCGAGAAAAAACGACCCGGAAAATCGAAGAAAGAAACGTGCATCGATTTGGCCAAAAGCAAATGGACGAGAAAAACCAACGAAACAATACCTGCCAAGAATGCCCAAAACTTCCGTGCAGGTTGTAGGCTTAAAAATTTTACTTTAACTTTACCCGACAGGTTTTCCATGGCGATGCAAAATACGAAAAATAAAGTTGAAAAGGTCATTATGGGCGTCGATCCGGGGACGCAAGTGACGGGATTCGGCATCATACGTGTGACCGGTAAAGAAACGTCCCTCGTTTTGATGGATACGCTCATTCTGAACAAATACGATTCGCACGCCCTCCGGTTAAAAAAGATTTTCGAACGAAGTATTTCGTTGATAGAAAAGTATTTACCCGATGAAATTGCTTTGGAAGCCCCTTTTTACGGGAAAAACGTCCAATCGATGTTGAAGCTCGGACGAGCGCAAGGTGTTGTTATGGCGGCGGCACTCTCGCGGGATATTCCTGTGGTGGAATACAGTCCGAAAAAGGTCAAAATGGCTTTGACAGGCAACGGAAACGCCTCCAAGGAACAAGTGGCGGGGATGATTAAAACCTTATTGAAAATCAATATTTTACCGGATAAACTGGATGCAACGGACGCGGCTGCCGTGGCAATGTGCCATTATCTCAACGGATTCGGAGATACGCCGCAAAAGAAATATTCAGGTTGGAAAAGTTTTATCAAAGATAATCCCGGAAAAAT
>CAYUQW010000023.1:0-13244 GCA_964446985.1 uncultured Flavobacteriaceae bacterium | reverse complement strand
CATACATTGCCGCAGGTCAATCTCTATACACACGGAACCTTGGTAACGGCCATGCACGGGCATTTGGCATTCTGGGGTGCTTATGCGATGATTGTCTTTGCCATTATGACCTATGCTTTGCCCAATATAACCGGACGAAAACTCTATGACAACGCCCGCGGACGTTTGGCTTTCTGGTTGTCCAATGTGGGTATATTCACTATGGTTTCGGGTTTTGCCGCCGCAGGGGTGGCGCAAACTTATCTCGAACGTATTCTGGGATATGATTTCGGCCAAGTACAAAATGAACTGCATCCGCATTTTTGGGTAATAATCATCGGGGCTACCGTTTTATCCACCGGGATAACGCTGTATATAATTAATTTCTTCAAATACGGATTGCCTACGGAGGAAGCGTTGGCGGTCAATGAGTGATCAGGTGATTTTTTGTTGCCATGGTAATCGGAGAGATCGTATTTTGCGGTCTCTCTGATTTTATTAAATTGCTTGCCGGATAAAACGATGTTCTAATGAAGGAAAGAAACGTTTACTATCGCCCCGTCGGAAAAGAGATAGAGGTTTTCGAAAAAACCTATGCCAATAAACTTCCCTTGCTTCTGAAAGGCCCTACCGGTACCGGGAAATCGCGTTTTGTGGAATTTATGGCCGCCAAACTTCGAAAACCTTTGATAACCGTAGCCTGCAACGAGGAAACTTCTTCAACGGATTTGATCGGAAGATATATTATCAAAGGTACCGAAACCGTCTGGATGGACGGGCCGCTTACCAAGGCCGTCAAAGAAGGGATGATCATCTATTTGGACGAAATTGCCGAAGCACGTCCCGATATAATCGTTGCCATACATCCGCTTACCGACCACCGGCGTGAATTGTATATCGATAAATTGGGCGTTACCGTCAAGGCACATCCCGATTTTATGCTGGTGGCATCTTTCAATCCCGGCTATCAGCACGGATTTAAAGAACTCAAACCGTCCACAAAACAGCGTTTCGTATCGATGAGTTTTAATTATCCCGCCGAAAAAATCGAAAAAGAAATTCTGATGAATGAAACCGGTGTTGATGCGGATACGGCTAAAAAATTGGTCCGGATCGGTAATAAAATTCGCAACCTGACGGAGATGGGATTGTCCGAAACCGTGTCCACACGCCTGCTGGTGGATGCCGCCAAACTGATTCACAGCGGCTTGCCCAAGCGCTTGGCCGTTCATGTGGCCGTGGTGGAAGCCCTCTCGGACGAGCCGGAAATTATCCAAGCCTTAAAAGACCTGACCGATTTGATGATATAGGCTTATTCCCATTCGTCCGGATCGTAATATTCATCGAAATCATCCCGGAAATTTTCCAAATCGTCATCGAAAATCTCGTCGATATTCTTGATGTCGAATTGAATTTGCGGAGGTTCGTCGGGTAATTGCCCTTTGCTGTAAACGACTTGCGGCGTTTCCAAACGTACATCCTCATCTTCGCTTTGCTCCAATAATTCCACAAGGAATTGCCACATGTTCATGTAGTCGTACACATAGGCCAGTTTCGGTTGGTCGGGATTTAAGACCTCCTCCAAACGGACTTTGTCCATACTGACGGTTTTTCCTTCTTCCATCGGGAAAAGCGGAATTTCGTCCAGGGTATTCAATTCGTCGTCCAAGGTATAGAAAGATGCCATTTCCATACCGTCCAATCCGAAACTTTGCTGGATAACATTGTTCAAATCCTCCAAATTGACGGAGGAATCCGTTTCGATGTCCCGGAAAACATGGCCTTTGTCCGTGTAGGCCGTTACGCGTATTCTGTAAATCATAACCGCTGAATTCTTATGCGTAAGATAATGTAAAGATAACAAAAAATCAATCGGCTTTGCCGTAATATTTTTTCTTGATCAAATCGATGCTTTTGACGGTTTTTTCGAGCCACAGTTGATACAATTCGTTTTGTTCTGCTTCGCTCAAATGCCAATCTACACCGGTTTTGTTAAGCTTGTTACGGGTTTCGTACAACACCAAGGCCGCCGCCACGCTGATATTGAAACTTTCCGTGAAACCGAACATAGGGATTTTCAGGTATTCGTCGGCTTCTTGCAAAACGGTATCCGATAAACCGTCTTTTTCCACGCCGAAGAAAAAGGCCGCTTTTTTCGCCGGATCGAAATCCGGTAATATTTGCGCATCGGTGTGCGGGGTTGTTGCCACAATGCGGTATCCTTGGGCTTTCAACGTTTCAATCGCTTGTTTTGTGCCCGAATATTCTTTGATGCTCAGCCATTTTTCGGCGCCTTTGGCAATGCCGTGGGAAATTTTGGTGTCGTAATTTTTCCTGATAATGTGCAAATCCTGAATGCCGAACAGATCACAAGACCTGACGACGGCGCTGATGTTATGCATCTGGTAGATATCCTCCAAAACCACGGTCAAATGACGCGTGCGCAAGTGCAGAATTTTGCGGAATGTTTCCCGGCGTTTTTCCGTGACGAATTGTTCCAGATACCGGGTGTAATCGGGATCGAAGGTGCTCATATCAGCTTGAAAGTTTGTTGGGCGATGGCCAATTCTTCATTGGTGGGAATAACGAAAATTTTTACGCGGCTTTCTGCGTGCTGGATTTCTCCACCGGATGCTTCGGGGTGCAAATTTTTTTCCGGATCGATTTTTATCCCCAGATTTTCCAGATTTTCGACGGATTTTTCCCTTATCAGCGGTGAATTTTCACCGATGCCGGCGGTAAAAACCAGGGCATCCGCGCCGTTGAGAACCGCCAGATAGGCACCGATGTATTTTTTGATACGTTCGGCATACATATCCACGGCCAAAACGGCTTGCGGATTTCCCGCATAATATGCTTCTTCCACGTCGCGCATATCGTTGCTTCCGGCCAGGGCTTTCATTCCGCTTTGTTTATTGAGCATAGTTTGTACCTCTTCCGGACGCATTCCCGAATGTTCGATCAGGTAGAAAATCACCGACGGGTCGATATCGCCGCTGCGGGTTCCCATAATCAAACCGCTGAGCGGCCCGAAACCCATCGTGTGCGCCATACTTTTTCCGTTTGCGACCGCTGTCATACTGGCTCCGTTTCCCAGATGCAAAACGATTAATTTGGCTTCCGGATTTCCCAGTTTTCCGGCGGCCAAACGGCTCACATACTCGTGGCTGATACCGTGAAAACCGTATTGCCGAATGCCTTCGCGGTAATATTTTCCGGGAATGGCGTATCGGTGTTCCTTCTCGGGAATGCTTTGGTGAAAAGCCGTATCGAAAACGGCGATTTGCGGTATGCCCGGAAAGAATTTTTCCGCCGCTTCTATGCCCGTCAGGTTTGCGGGATTATGTAACGGAGCCAGCGAGAAAAGCGAACGGATTTTTTGTTTTACCGCTTCCGTAATTACGGTAGGGCGAATAAAATCGCTTCCGCCGTGAACCACGCGATGTCCCACCGCCGCAATTGGACGGTTATCGTCACCCGGACGGTTATCGAGATAATTTTTCAGCAGTTGCAAGGCTTCGGCGTGATTCCGTATGGAAAGCGTTTCGGTATAATCGTTGATGGTGATTTTTCCTTCCTTCTCGCCGATACGTTCCGCCAAGCCTCTCACAACGAGTTTTTCTTCCGGCATATCGTACAAGCGGAATTTAAGCGACGAACTGCCGGCATTCAAGACCAAAATTCTTTTTCCCATTTCCTTCGTTTTTCGACATCAAAGATAGGCACAAAAAGCTTTTCTTTTTCTTGATATTTGTTTTGTTTCACAAAAAAACCGGACCCGCATTTACGGGCCCGGCAATAATGGCGTTTTCTCAGGTCAATTATTTTTGTGCCGCTTTCAAAGCTTTGTATTTGGCCCGCATTTCTTTGTATTTGTCGTTCATATCCAACTCGCTGTAAATATTCATCAAGGTTTTTACGATACCGATTTCATTGGGGCGCATTTTGTAGTATTTTTCCAAGTAAGGAAGGGCGTTTTGATAGACTTTTTTCAATTGGCCTTTGAGTTCGTCGTATTTCTTGAAGTTATTGATGTTTTTATTGATTTTGTCCACCAAATCTTTTTCGTCTTTGAGTTTGATTAAGGCCAAACCGTAAACGGCATCGGCATTTTCCGGATCCAATTCCAGGACTTTGTTGAAATAATATTCGGCCTTGTCGTATTTTTTCATATTCAAGTAACCGATAGCCACATTATAAGCGGTTTTGGCGTTCTTGGGATCCAATTTGAAGGCTTGTTCCATCACACGCGTAAAATTGGCGTTGTCTTTCTTTTTCAAATAATAATTGGCTTCGCCGAGCAACAAATCCACGTTATTGGGATCTTCTTTTTTGGCTTGTTGGATGATTTTATATGCTTCGTCATCACGTCCCAATTTATTTAAAGCATAGAGCATATTGGAAATGATTTCGGGACGGCGGTTTTTGGTAACGGTTTTTTCCGGATTGACATATTGTCCTGTTTTCAGCAGTAATTTTTGTTGTTTTTCGTCTTTTACCTGAACCTTTTTGCCGGTTTCTTTTTCCGTGAGCGTATATACGGTTTTGATGCCCGTATATTTTTTCTCATACAATTTTTTCAAATCTTGATAAGCCGATTCATTATCATTATTGTATAATTTCAATAATGCGAGGATATAGAGGTTATCGTCCGTTGGTTCGATTTTGTAAACCAATGACATATATTTCTCGGCCGTTGCGTAGTCTTTGGCGTTATTGGCTTTATTGACTTCGTTATAAAAAGTCCTGGCCATTTCCTGCAACTGTGCTTGTGATTTTTCGGCGTATTTGTTGATACCGGCCTTTTTCTCAAATGCAATATCCGATTCGAAGGCTTCTACGGCTTTTTGGGCATCATCGAATTTTTTGCTTTTTTCAAACAATGCTTTGTAAACCGTTCCTTCCGTATAATAAAACCGGGCCATTGTTTTGTCGTCGGCTTCACCGATGAGTTTTTTAGCCGCTTGAATCTCGGATAAGGCTGCTTCCAGATTACCTTTTCGCAGGGCTTTTTCGGCAGCTTTTACTTCTTTCTTTTGTCCGAAAGCCGTTGTGCTTACGAACAGAATCATCAAGAGATAAAAGATTTTTTTCATAATAAGCTTATTTTTTATTTGTTATCGTTTTCAATTTCGCTATTTGAGGTTTTGTTTTCATTTTCCTGCTGATTTTCGGCAGTTTCTTCCGCATTTTCCACTTCGTCGTCCTTGGCCACCACCGTTACGGATGCAATTTCGTCGTTCTCTTTCAGGTTGATGACGCGGACGCCTTGGGTAGCCCGGCCCATCACACGGATGCTGTTTACGGAAATGCGTATGGTCAGGCCGTTTTTGGTGATAATCATCAGGTCGTCATTGTCGCTGACGTTTTTGATGGCAACCAATTTACCGGTTTTCTCGGTGATATTGATGGTTTTTACACCTTTACCTCCGCGGTTCGTCAGCCGGTAATCCTCCATTTTCGAACGCTTGCCGTAGCCTTTCTCCGATACCACCAAAACGTCTCTGTCCAAATCGGATACAGAAATCATACCAATTACTTCATCTTCTTGATTTTCAAGGCGTATGCCGCGCACGCCGGAGGCTGTCCGTCCCATCGGGCGCGTTTTGGATTCTTCGAAACGGATGGCTTTCCCCGATTTGGCGGCCAACATAATGTGGCTGTCGCCGGTAGTGAGTTTGGCATCCAACAATTCGTCGCCTTCGCGAATGGTGATGGCGTTGATACCCGATTGACGCGGGCGCGAATATTGCTCCAACGGCGTTTTTTTGACCATTCCGCGCTTGGTGGCCATAATGACGTAATGGGCGTTGATGTAGTCTTTATCTCTCAAATCCTTTGTGTTGAGGATGGCTTTGATTTTATCGTCCGGTTCAATGTTAATGAGATTTTGGACGGCCCGGCCCTTGGAAACTTTTGATCCTTCGGGGATTTCGAATACGCGCAGCCAGTAAACTTTCCCTTTTTGGGTGAAAAACAGCACGTAATCGTGATTGTCGGCCACAAAAATATGTTCGGGAAAATCTTCCGCCCTCGTACTGACGCCGCGTTGTCCTTTGCCGCCGCGGTTTTGAACGCGATATTCGTTCAAAGGCGTTCGTTTCACATACCCGGCGTGTGAAATGGTGATAACCATCGTTTCATTGGGAATAAGATCCTCGATGCTGACGTCGCCGCCGGCAAAATCGATATCCGTGCGCCGTTCGTCGCCGTATTTCTCCTTGATTTCCGTCATTTCTGCTTTGAGAATTTCCATACGCCGGCTTTCGTTGGCCAAAATGTCTTTCAGATCCTTGATTTTTTCGAGGATATCGGCATATTCGTTACGCAATTTGTCTTGTTCCAACCCCGTCAGTTGTCGCAGGCGCATTTCCACAATGGCGCGTGCCTGAATCTCCGTCAGTTCGAAGCGGTCGATTAATTTTTGTCGTGCTTCGTCGGCATTTTTGGAGGAACGAATCAGCGCGATGACTTCATCGATATGGTCCGAAGCGATGATCAAACCTTCCAGAATATGGGCGCGTTCTTCGGCCTTACGCAGTTCGTATTTGGTTTTCCTGACGAGAACGTCGTGGCGATGTTCCACATAGTGGTGAATCAATTCTTTGAGATTCAACAATTTGGGTCTTCCGCCAACCAGTGCGATATTGTTTACGTTAAACGACGATTGTAGCTGCGTGTATTTGTATAGTTGATTCAAAACCACATTGGGGATGGCGTCGCGTTTGAGGTAGAAAACGATGCGCATACCCTTCCGGTCCGATTCGTCCTTGATCATGGAGATGCCGTCGATCTTTTTGTCGTTGACCAAATCGGCGGCTTTTTTGATCATATCGGCTTTGTTGACCAGGTAGGGAATTTCGGTTACGACAATGGCTTCACGGCCTTTGATTTCTTCGATATGGCTTTTGCCGCGTATAACTATTTTTCCGCGTCCCGTATGATAGGCTTCTTTGACGCCTTGGTAACCGTAAATAATTCCTCCCGTGGGAAAATCGGGGGCTTTGACATACTGCATCAATTCGTCGATACCGATATTGCGATTATCGATATAGGCATTGATGGCATCGACAATTTCCGACAGGTTATGCGGCGCCATATTGGTGGCCATTCCGACGGCAATTCCTTGCGCACCGTTGATCAGGAGGTTGGGAATGCGCGAGGGTAGCACGACGGGTTCTTGAAGCGTATCGTCAAAATTGTTTTTGAAATCGACGGTTTCCTTGTCGATATCCGCCAGCATTTCTTCGGCGATTTTTTGCATACGCACTTCGGTATAACGCATGGCGGCGGGGCTGTCGCCGTCAATGGAGCCGAAGTTTCCCTGTCCGTCCACCAAAGGGTAGCGCATACTCCAATCTTGCGCCATCCGGACCATGGTATCGTAAACGGAACTGTCGCCGTGGGGGTGGTACTTACCGAGAACTTCCCCGACGACACGTGCCGATTTCTTGTAGGGACGGTTGGAAAAAACGCCTAATTCGTACATCCCGTAGAGCACACGCCTGTGGACGGGTTTCAATCCGTCACGCACATCGGGAAGAGCACGGGAAACAATCACCGACATCGAATAATCGATGTAGGCGGATTTCATCTCTTCTTCAATGTTTACGGGAATTATTCGCTCTTCATTTTGATTCATATAGATATAAAATTATCACTGATTTTGTTAGGCTTGCAAGATACGTATTTTCCTCGAAATGAGCCATATTACCGGGTTATGATGTTGATAATTCATGATACTATCTGGGATTGCGGATGAGGTAGGGTTCGGGGGTTGATAATCGTTTCAGAGATACAAGCAAACAGCCAATCGTATCAAAATAAAAGATTATTTTTGCGTTATGCTATAAAAAATAAGGATTATGAAGCTTCTCCGTACGATAGGTTTAGTGGTTTTTTTGTGGTTGCTTCCTTCGAAATCGATCGCGCAAATTCAGGATCCGGTAAAATTCCGTACGTCCGTGGAAAAAGTGGGCGACAAGACGTACGATCTGATTATCTCGGGCGATTTGGAACCGGAATGGCATTTGTACTCACAGTTCAACGATCCCGGCGGCTCGAATCCCGTGGTGCTGACGTGGAAAAATGCGGGGAAAGATTATGCGTTGATCGGCAAAACCGAGGAATTCGGCACGGAGAAAAAATACAACGATATTTTTAAGGTTACGGAGACATTTTGGAGCAAAAAGGTGCGGATGGTTCAGCGGATTAAATTGTTGAAACCGGGCGTCAAAACCATCCATGTTCACCTCGAAGGACAAGTATGTAAAGAAGCTTGTATTCTGGTTGCCAAAGATTTGGTTTTCGATCTGACAAAAGCGGTTGAAAAAAAGCAATCCGCTACCGGAAAAACAGTAGGAGACAGTGGCGATAAAAAAGATGTTGATGCTCATGGGAAAGATGTTAAACCGGCATCTGAAACAAATTCGACAAAAGCCGTTGCCGATAATGCCGTACAGGAAGCAAACACCCCCGCTCCGAAGGGTTCCGCGGTAACGGATAGTGCGCAAAAGACAACCGGCGAATCTGCCGTCAATATGGCGGTCGATACGAAAAAAAACGCTAAGGAAGCAAAAAAAAACAAAATCGTTATTCACGAAGCCGGAAAAAAGAGTTTGTGGTGGATTTTCCTGATGAGTTTTCTGGGCGGCCTGTTGGCATTATTGATGCCGTGTATCTATCCGATGATTCCTTTGACCATCAGTTTTTTTACCAAACAACACGATCATACCGGTTCGGGTAAACTGAATGCCACTTTATACGGCCTGTTTATCGTAGGTATTTTTGTGATTTTGAGTATTCCTTTCCATTTGATCAAGGGCCTCAGTCCGAATATTTTCAATCAAATTTCCACCAATGTTTGGGTCAATCTGTTTTTCTTTATCATATTTTTCGTTTTCGGCCTTTCGTTTCTCGGGGCAAGCAAACTCGATCCGCAGCGCCTCATTCCGAGCAAATGGATCAGCAAATCGGATGAATATTCGCACAAGACTTCCGGAATTGTCGCCATATTTTTTATGGCGTTGACCTTGATATTGGTATCGTTCTCGTGCACAGGTCCGATTCTGGGTGCCTTGTTGGGGAGTGTCCTTACCGCTTCCGGCGGGGCGTTGGCCCTGACGGTGGGAATGTTCGGTTTCGGACTGGGATTGGCATTGCCGTTTACCTTGTTGGCCTTTTTCCCTTCCTTGCTCAAATCGATGCCGCGATCGGGCGGTTGGCTCAATACGTTGAAGGTCAGTTTCGGTTTCGTTGAAATCGCTTTGGCATTCAAATTCCTTTCCAATGCCGATTTGGTCCTGCAACTGCATTTACTGGAAAGGGAAGTGTTTTTGGCCATTTGGATAGCCATATTTTTTGCTTTGAGTTTGTATCTTTTCGGTGTAATCAAAACAACCTATGACGACGATGAAAGACGTATCGGCGTAACGCGCCTGATGTTTGCCTTGCTCTCATTGGCATTCACTTTCTATATGTTGCCAGGCTTATGGGGCGCACCGTTGAAGTGGATCAGTGCTTTTCCTCCTTATCAACAATACGCCGAATCGCCCAAAGGCCTGTGTGTGTCGTCGGGTGGGGGAGCGTCGAATATAATCAACCGGCAAGTTCCCGAAGGTGCCGAAATCTTGCACGGCGGATTGACCGTTTTCGACGATTTGGACAAGGGTATGGCCTATGCCAAGCGGGTTAACAAACCGGTGATGCTCGATTTTACCGGATTTGCCTGTGTCAATTGCCGGAAAATGGAAAACAATGTCTGGACCGACCCGGAAGTGCATCGCTTGATGCGCGACAGCCTGATCGTTATCTCTTTGTACGTGGACGATAAACGCGAATTGCCTGCCGAGGAGCAATATATTTCTCCTTACAGCGGGAAAAAAATCACGATTCGCGGAAACAAATGGGCCGAATTGGAGATTTATAAATACAAATCCAACTCCCAGCCGTATTACGTTCTCCTTTCTCCGGAAGGCGAATTGCTTGCTCAACCGGTGGCTTATCTGGATGATCCGGTGGCGTATGCCGAATGGATAAAGCAAGGCATCAACCGTTTTAAAAATCATTGATATTTTATGGCTATCGTAGCAATTGTGGGAAGGCCGAATGTGGGAAAATCGGCACTGTTTAACCGTTTGATAGGTGAGCGTAAAGCCATTGTGGATGATCGAGAAGGCGTTACGCGTGATCGTCTGTACGGAAAAGCCGACTGGAACGGGAAGGAATTTACGCTGATAGACACGGGCGGATATATCACGGGTTCGGATGATGTTTTTGACAAGGAAATACGCGAGCAAGTCCGTTTGGCTCTCGATGAAGCGGATGTTATCCTTTTTGTGACGGATGCTTTGTCGGGCATTACGGCTCCCGACGAGGATGTGGCCGAATTGCTGCGAAAAACACAAAAACCGGTGATTCTTGTCGTCAACAAAGTGGATAATAACCGCCGCTTGGACGATGTGTGGGAATTTTACGGACTGGGATTGGAGCCCGTTATCCCTGTTTCGGCTGTCAACGGAAGCGGTACGGGCGAATTGTTGGATACGCTGACGGAATTGTTGCCCGACGAACCGGAGGAAGCAAACACCGATCACGAAGTGCCCGTTTTTGCCGTGGTGGGTCGTCCCAATGCCGGAAAATCCACTTTTATCAATACGCTTTTCGGCGAAAAGAAAAATATGGTAACGGAAATTGCCGGAACGACACGCGATACCGTTCGTTGGCGCTATAACAAATACGGTAGGACTTTCGATATTATCGATACGGCGGGTATGCGCAAAAAAAAGCAGGTGAACGATGCCGTGGAATATTATTCGGTCTTGCGCGCCATTCGTGCCATAGAAAGTGCCGATGTGGTTTTTTTAATGCTGGATGCCACGCGGGGAATGGAACAACAGGATTTGAATATTTTCGAGATTGCGCGAAAAAACCGTAAAGGAATCGTCGTGTTGGTCAATAAATGGGATTTGATCGAAAAGGATACGCATACGGCACGGGAATTCGAACGTGAAATCAAGGAAAAAACGGCGCCTTTTACCGACTATCCCGTCTTGTTTATTTCGGCCAAAGAAAAGAAAAGGATTTTACAAGCCGTGGATACGGGATTGAAGGTGGCCGGGAACCGGAAACGTAAAATCAAAACCAGCGAATTGAATGAAGTCCTGTTGCCGGTCATTAAAGATAATCCGCCGCCGGCACATAAAGGAAAATATGTCAAAATCAAATATGTAACACAATTGCCTACACCGGCGCCGATGTTTGCTTTTTTTGCCAACTTGCCGCAATATGTGAAGGAGCCGTACAAACGTTTTTTGGAAAATCAGATAAGAAAACACTGGGATTTTACGGGAGTTCCCATTGAAATTTATATCCGGAAAAAATAAATGAATCCTTGGCTGTATTACGGAATTATCTTTCTCCTGGGGCTGACCGTCGGAATGGTCAATACCTTGGCGGGCGGAGGTTCCTCTTTGCTCTATCCGGTCCTGATGTTTTTCGGGCTGTCGCCGCACCAAGCGGTGGGCACGTCGCGCTTGGCCTTTCTTTTCCAGGGAATTTTCGGTGTACTCGGTTTTCGATCCAAGGGATATTTTCTTTTTCCTTTCAATGTTTTTTTGGGTTTATCGGCCTTAACCGGGGCTGTTTTGGGCGCATATTTGAGTTTGGCATTGCCGCCCGTTACCTATAAAAATATTATTGCCACGGTCATTCTGATTGTAACCGTATTGAGTTTGTTCTATCGTAAAAACGACAGGAGTCCTTCGTTTCACCGGACCGGCGGGAAACATTTTTGGCTGGCAATGGCGGTATTCTTTATACTGGGCGCTTACAGCGGCTTTATTCAAACCGGCTTGGGTTTTTTGATTCTCATTTCCCTCGGATTGATCAACCGTTTGGATATCAAATCGGCGAATAGTGTCAAGGCGATGGTGGTGTTGTTGGCCGGCATTCCCGCATTGCTGATATATGCCGCGCGGGGTGATGTGCTGTGGAAAGAAGCGGTTGCCATTGCTGCGGGAACGGCTTTGGCATCGTGGATTACAAGCCGGTGGTCGGTGCGGAAGGATGAGGTGGTGCTCAAACGTATTATCGCTATTTTGATTATCTTGCTGGCTGTCAGATTGTGGATGTTTCAAATAAAATAAACGCTATGAAAAAAACTTATCTCGTGCTTGCCGCTCTCCTCGGTTTTCTCGGTGTGGTTGCCGGGGCTTTGGGAGCGCACGCTTTACGCCACGTTCTCGAAGGAAGTTCGTTGCAAGCCTACCGGACGGCGGTATTATATCAAATGATGCACGTTTTGGCCGTACTGATGCTTCCAGCATTGCCTCTGACGGCAAAGGCGAAAAACCGGACGGCTTTCTTGTTTTTGGCCGGGATTTTTCTTTTTTCAGGTTCGATATATTGGCGAACAACAACCGATTTTTTTCCCAATAAATTGATTTACCTTACGCCTACCGGCGGTTTGCTTTTGATGGCCGGATGGTTATTTTTGGCTTGGTCGATTTTACGTAAAAAACAATCCTGATGTCCGAAAGCTTGCTGTTGATTATCTTGCTTGGTCTGACTATCGGATTTATCGGCGGATATGCCGGTATCGGCGGCGCGCCTTTTATGATTGCCTTTATGGTGTTGGTGATGCATATTCCCCAGCATACGGCGCAGGGCACAGTGCTGACGATGATGCTGGGCCCGATGAGTTTGATGGCCTTGTTAACCTTGAAAAAAGAGACCAAGGCCCAATGGCGCAATATTTTGATAGGGATTGTCTCCTATGCCGTGTTTTCCTATTTCGGGGCCGTGCTCAGTTTTCGTTTGGATGATACGGTGTTGAAAAAATATTTTGCCGCCATGTTGTTTCTCGTTGGCGTTTTGCAATTCCTGCCCGTTCAATCCAAAGATGAGCCTGTGAAGCAAATTCCTTGGAAATGGATGACGGTGATCGGTGCCGCCGCAGGCTTGATCGGCGGATTTTTCGGTGTCGGTGCGGGTGTTTTGTTTATTCCCGTGTTTATTTTGTTGTTCAATCACCATAAAAATTATGCCCGGGCATTGAGTTTGGGGATATTGCTTCCGCCCGTAAGTTTGGGGGCGTTTATCAAGTATTATCAGATGCACGCTATCCGTTGGGATTATGTGGTAATTCTCTTTGCGGGGTATTTTATCGCGAATTTCTTCGGTGCCAGATTCGGCAATCGTTCCAAGCCGAAAACCTTTAAAATGATATACGGATTATTGCTGTTCGTCTTGGCGGGACTGTATTT
>CAYUQW010000022.1:8520-13454 GCA_964446985.1 uncultured Flavobacteriaceae bacterium | reverse complement strand
TATGCCCGGCTGATTTCCAAAATTTCGAAACGCATTAACCCGGCCGGCACTTGAATTTCGGCAATATCACCCACTTTCTTACGTAATAATCCTTTACCTACCGGCGATTCGATGGAAATTTTACCTTGTTTGAAATCGGCTTCTCCCGGAGATACCAACGTGAACTCTTGAACGGCACCAGTGGTAAGATTTTTCACTTTGACTTTGGATAAAATCAGCACCATATCCGTCGCCAGCTGCGAATCGTCCAACACCCGGGCATTGGCCAGTGTTTCCTGCAACCGGGCAATCTTCATTTCCAACAAAGCCATAGCCTCCCGGGCGGCGTGATACTCGGAATTTTCCGACAAATCACCCAACTCGCGCGCTTCGGCAATACGTTGCGCGATTTTCGGATGTTCGGCACGAAGTGCTTTCAGTTCGTCCTTCAATTTTTGCAGGCCTTCTTCGGAAAAATATGCTATTTTACCCATAGTCCGTGTTTTTTTAAATTATGGAATAAAAAAAGAAACCACGCACCATACAGTCCGTGATTTTCTTTGTGCAAAAATAAACATTTTTCGCTTATCTTCGTCAAAATTTCCGTTCAATGCCGAAACATAAGAAAAAGACTGTCAACATAATTACATTGGGCTGTTCAAAAAATCTCTATGACAGCGAAGTTTTGTCGGCCCAATTGAATGCCGGCCCTTATGAAGTCACCCACGAATCGGACAAACCTTCCGACATCGTTATTATCAACACGTGCGGATTTATTCACGATGCCAAAGAGGAATCCGTAAATACCATTCTGGAACATATCCGTTTGAAGGAAGAAGGTGTCGTCGAAAAAGTGATTGTTACCGGATGCCTCAGCGAGCGTTACAAAAAGGAACTTCCCCGCGAAATTCCCGAAGTGGACGCCTACTTCGGAAACCATCATCTGAAAGACATTTTGGCCTATTTGCAAACCGACTTCCGTAAAGAATTGCTGGGCGAGCGGTTATTGGGAACGCCTTCGCATTACGCCTACCTGAAAATCTCCGAAGGTTGCGACCGTTCGTGCAGTTTCTGCGCCATTCCGGCCATTCGCGGCAAACATATTTCCCAACCCGTGGAAAAGCTGATCGACGAAGCCCGGAAGTTGGCCGAAAAAGGTGTAAAGGAACTTATACTTATCGCGCAGGATCTGACCTACTACGGATTGGATTTATACGGCGAAAGAAAATTGGCCGGATTATTAAAAGAATTGGTAAAGATCGACGGAATCGAATGGATACGACTGCATTATATGTATCCGCACGGTTTCCCCGAAGATGTTTTGGACATTATGCGGGACGAACCGAAAATTTGCCGCTATCTGGATATGCCGCTCCAACACGCCGACACGGATATTCTCCGCTCGATGAAACGTGGCATTTCGGCGGAAAAAACAATGGAACTTCTCGATAAAATCAAAGAAAAAGTTCCCGGTGTTGCGCTTCGTTCCACCTTTATCGTCGGATATCCGGGCGAAACCGAAGAAAAGTTCCAAAAATTACTGGATTTTCTGGAAAAAGTCCGGTTCGATCGCGTGGGCGCATTTACCTATTCACACGAAGAAGATACGGCGGCCTACGCATTGAAGGATGATGTGCCGGAAGAAGTCAAACGCGAACGTTTGGAAAGACTGATGAATGTGCAGTATGACATTTCCTTACGGAAAAACAAACAAAAAATCGGCCGGACCATGCGCGTCCTCATTGATCGCTACGATGCGCCCTATTACATCGCCCGTAGCGAATTCGATTCGCCCGGTGTGGACAACGAAATTCTCATCGAAACGGACGAAATACTCACGCCCGGAAAATTTGTCGATGTCATTATCACCGGCGCCGAAGCTTATGACTTGAAAGCCGAAATACAACGATAAGATGAAAAAACAAGCCGCCGGCATCATCGTATGGCGACCGGCCGCGCCCGAGCCGCAGGTTCTACTGGCTCATTTCGGCGGTCCCTACTGGAAAAACAAAGATCAAGGCGCGTGGACGGTTTTCAAGGGTTTGGCCGAACCGGAAGACCGGGATTTGTTGGCAACGGCATTACGCGAATTTTCCGAAGAAACGGGATTACCCGCACCCGGACGAAAAGCCTTGGTTTATCTGGGAAAATTCGATTCGGCCACCAAAGAAAATCATCTATGGGCGCTTCGCCGGGAAGATTTCCCCACGGAAATACACGCCAATACCTTCCGTATGGAATGGCCGCCGCACTCGGGCAAAATGCAATCGTTTCCCGAGATCGATAAAGTGCAGTGGTTCACCTTTCCGGAAGCCGAGCGAAAAATAATCCCCTCTTTAAGAAAAGCGATAGTAAAACTCAGAGAACTTATCGAAAATAAAAACCGGGATTAATCCCCTTTACCGAACAATTTTTTCAGACATTCCCGGCGGAAACTGAACATCGGAACTTGTTTCATATAGTCCTTGTAAGCATCACCGAATTTTTTTATGGCGCCCGGTTCTTCCACGGTTTTGATCAATATCAACATTACAACCATTTCCAAGGGAGCAATAATCAAAATAAACGTGGGACTACCGATCAACAAGGCCAGACTCAACGGCCAAAACAACAGACCCAAATGCATCGGATGACGCATACAGCCGTATAATCCGTCGGTAACGAGTTTATTGGTGTCAAAACGCGGAATATCACCTTCGCGACCGTGTGCGGATAAATAACGACCCGAATTTCTCGCCGCATTCAACACCAAGCGTAACAAAACCGCACCGGCTAAAAAACTGACGATATGAAACCAAATATTTTCAAATAGAGGACGAAAATACCGCAAATCAAACCAAATACCGGCAACGGCACCGCCAATCATTGCGACTGCCCATCCGATCATCCTTCCGCGCATAGACGATTTGGAACAAGACATTTTTTTAACGTTTTACCAAACATAACAAAAATATTTGATAAAACAATAGTCAGAAGTCAGTTTTAAGCAACAAAGGTTACCAAATTTTCACACTTTCTTCGGGCGACAGATACATTTTATCACCCGGCTTGATATCGAAAGCGCGACGGAAATCTTCCATATTGCGAATCGGCTGATAGGCCCTGACTTGTCCGGGGGAATGCGGATCGGTTTTGATTTGTTGTTTCAAAGCCTCGGGACGTATTTTCGTACGCCAGACGGACGCCCAGGAAATGAAATAGCGTTGCTCGGGCGTGAAACCGTCCATTTCACCCGGTTTTCCGTGGTCTTTCCAATACATTTGCAAGGCGGTAAACGCGGCGTTCACCCCGCCCAAATCACCGATATTTTCTCCCAAGGTAAATTCTCCGTTGATAAATACGCCCGGCAATACTTCGATTTTGCTGTACTGATCGGCCAATTTTTTGCCCAATTTGTTGAAGGTTTCGAAATCTTCTTTCTTCCACCACAAGTGAAAATTCCCGTCGGCATCGTACTTGGCGCCCTGATCGTCGAACCCGTGGGAAATTTCGTGTCCTATCACGGCCCCTATTCCGCCGAAATTCACGGCGTCATCGGCTTGAAAATCGAAGAAGGGCGGTTGCAAAATCGCCGCAGGAAAAACAATTTCGTTGTAGGAAGGATTGTAGTAGGCATTCACCGTTTGCGGAGACATTCCCCATTCGGTTCTGTCGGGCTCTTTGCCCAATTTCTTCACCTGACGGTCAAAATGCCAACGGTTGTATTGCATGCTGTTTTTGAAATAAGTTCCGCCTTGACTCACCGGGATTATATGCAAGGCCGAATAATCTTTCCATTTGTCGGGATAACCGATTTTCACCGTCAACGCCTTCACTTTTTCAATGGCTTTTTCCTTGGTCTCGGGCTGCATCCAAGGCAAAGCTTTAATCCGCCGGATATACGCCTTTTGTAAATATCCGACCAATTCCTTGGCTTTTTGTTTGGCTTCGGGCGGAAAAACTTCCTTGACATAAATTTTTCCCAAGGCTTCGCCCAGATAAGCATTGGTCGTTGCCAAGGCACGTTCTTTCAGCGGACGTTGTTCCGGTGTTCCGTTCAAGGTTTTTCCGTAGAACTCCCAATTGGCCCGTTCGATTTCCTCCGACAGTTTTCCGGCCGAACCGCGCAACAAAGTCCATTTCAGGTAATCCCGTACGGCCTCCCAATTCCCTTGATCGAGTATTCGGCGGAAAGCGGAAAGATATTTGGGCTGGGTCAGAATCAGGGAATCGGTTTCTATGCCCAAGCCTTCGAAATATTTTTTCCAAGCAAAAGCGGGCACTTCCTTCTCCAATTGCGCTATCGTTCGCGGATTATAGCGGTTTTCCGGCTTACGGCGTTCCTCTTTGGTCAGCATTGCGGTAGCCAAAGCCGTTTCCACTTGCAACACGTTATCGGCCGATTTGGCGGCTTCCTTTTCGTCCGTTCCGGGAATGAAACGCCACATTCGACGGATATGAGCCTTGTATTGCTCACGGATTTTTTTCATATCCGGACTATCCGACACATAATAATCCCTGTCGGGCAATCCCAACGAACCCGCACCGAGATACAGGGTATTGATACGGCTGTTGCGCATATGCGGCCCGATATAAATACCCAAAAAAGGCGAAGTCAAAGCCGGTTGAAGGCTGTCGAGATAGGCTGTCAAAGTCTCTACGGAATGCACCTTTTCCGCTTGATCGAGATAAGGCAACAAAGGCTTGATTCCTTCTGCATTTCTTGTAGCGGTATCCAAAACGGCCTTATAAAATTCCAAGGCTTTTCCTTCATCGGAATCCACGGCAAATTTCCCGGCATCCTTATATTTTTCCACCAAGTCGATCATTACCGAATCGGTGCGTTTACGCAGTTCGGAAAAAGCGCCCCACCGGGAACGGTCGGAAGGAATTTTTGCTTTCTTGTTCCAATTTCCGTTGACAAATTGATAAAAATCGTCTTGCGGACGAACCGATTTGTCCATATATTCCAAATG
>CAYUQW010000022.1:0-8420 GCA_964446985.1 uncultured Flavobacteriaceae bacterium | reverse complement strand
CGCCCAAACCAAAGTGGGCGGAATCGTTACGGACGAAAAGGGCGCTCCCGTGCCTTTTGCCAATGTGGTTTTTACCGGTTCCACCGAAGGAACCATCACCGACGAATCCGGGCGGTTCTACTTGCAGAGCAACAAAACATATACGAAAATCACCGTGGCCTTCCTGGGGTACAAAACCGTTACCGTTCCCGTCAAACCGAGGGATTTGCACCTGAAAATCGTCCTGAAACCGGAAGCGCAAACCTTGGGCGATGTCAAACTATACGTGGGAAAACCCAAAAACAAAGGCAATCCCGCCGTCAAAATTCTGAAAAAAATATGGGCGCGAAAACACCGTAACGGCACACGCGTATTCGATTATTACGAAGCGGAGAAATACGAAAAAATCGAATTCGACCTCTATAATGTTACGGAAAAACTCAAAAAATCCCGCCTGTTCAAAGGATTGGAATTCGTTTTCAACTATGTGGACACCTCACGCATAACGGGAAAACCCTTTCTGCCCGTCTTTATCAATGAAGCCCTCTATAAGATTTACGGCAGGAATATTCCTCCGCGAAAATACCGCGAAGATTTATTGGCACAAAAGGCATCGGGCGTCAAAAACAACGAGTTCGTCAATATGTATTTGAAAGATTTGTATCTGCAATACGATGTTTACAAGAATTTTATCCACGTTTTCGGGAAAGATTTCGTCAGCCCCTTATCCAAACTCGGACCGCTTACCTATTATTATGTATTAAGCGATACGGCACAATATAACGGCATCACCTCCTACAACATCATTTTCTATCCGCGCCGGCGCGGCGATCTGGCTTTCAAAGGCGATATGTGGATAGCCGATTCCCTCTGGTCGGTGCAAAACATATCGATGCACATCAGCGGGAAAGCCAATGTCAACTGGATCAAGGATTTTTATCTCGAACAGGATTTTCAACGAATCAACGATACGGTTTTCGTCCTCAAACGCGATCATATTACCAGTCAGTTGGGCATAGAGAATATGGACAAAGCCACGGATATTTTGGTCAAACGGACTTCCATTTACGATAATTACGTATTCAACCGTCCGCATCCGCCGGAATTTTACGATGAGGAAACCGATATTTACGACAAAAAAATTTATACCAAATCCGACACTTTCTGGCAAAAAACCCGGCCGGAAAAACTCAATCGTAATGAGAAGGGCATCTATCAAATGCTCGATTCCCTTCAAAAAACGCCCAAATTCAAACGGATGACCGATTTGGCCACCATCCTCGGATCGGGATATGCCTATATCAAATATTTCGATTACGGTCCGGTATTCTCCACCGTCGGATACAACGATGTGGAAGGCATACGCCTGCGTGTGGGCGGAAGAACCTATTTCGAAACCAACGATTTGTATCGCGCCGAAGCTTATACGGCCTACGGATTCAGGGACAAACGTTTCAAGTACGGCCTCAAACTTTCCGGCGTTTTGAACATCAAACCGCGAGTATTTGCACAAGCAGGCTATCGCAACGACGTGGAACAAATAGGCGTCTCGCTCACCTCGCTGGAAGACGATGTGCTGTCACGCGATTTTGCCTCGTCTTCGGTATTTGCCACGGGAGATAAAAGTAAACTGACCCACGTACGCATTTTCGATGCGAACATTGCTTTCGAACCGAGAAAAAACATCGAACTCAGCGGCGGATTTCATTATAAAAATTTGGTTTCGGCCCACCCGCGGTTTCATTTGGATTATATCGATAAAAACGGACGCATACGCACACAGGTTCGGCAACCCGAATGGTATGTGCAGTTCAAATCCACGCCCGGAAGAAAAACCGTCGGATACGGTGTCAAGCGTTATGATGTCAATACGGATTATCCCATTTTGCTTTTGCGCTATACCCGCGGCTTCGACCACGGAGCAAGCGACGCGTTCACTTATTCCAAAATTCAGTTTTACTATTCGCAATACATAAACATCGGTGCCGTCGGTGTAAGTTTCGTACAGGCCGAAGCGGGAAAAACTTTCGGGAAAATCCCTTTGGCCTTGCTTAATGTCGTCCCGGGAAACCAATCGTTTTTCTACGTCAAGCAATCCTTTCAATTGTTGAATTACTACGAATTTATCACCGATACATACCTGTCGTTCAAATGGATGCACAATTTCGAAGGGCGTATTTTTTCGAAAATTCCCTTGATCAACCGGACCAAATGGCGCGAATTGGTCTTTTTCAACAGCGTTTGGGGCGATATTTCACCCGGCTCGCTGCAAATCAATGCCTCGGGCATCCCGTACCAAACACCAAATCCCGTCTATTTCGAATACGGTGCAGGCATTACAAACATTCTGAAATTTCTTGAATTCGATGCCTTTTGGCGCGGCAATTACAGGCATCGCGGGGGGCAGGATTTTTTCGTCAAAATGAATTTCCGTCTGAACTTCTAAGGAATTCCGGAGCAATCCGGCACAAATTACAAGCGGCATTTAAGGGATTTTTCCTATCTTTAAAACCAAATTGAGAACACGGATGACGCTTATCAAAAGTATATCCGGCATTCGCGGAACCATCGGCGGAAAACCCGGAGAAAATCTTACACCCGTGGATGCCGTTTTGTTTGCCTCGGCCTACGGACAAATGATCAAAAGCCAGTTCGAAACGGGCAAACCGCGTATTGTAATCGGACGCGACGCCCGCCCTTCGGGCGAAATGATTACGATGGCCGTCAAATCCGCCTTGGCCGGAATGGGCATCGATACGGTCGATCTGGGTTTGTCCACCACGCCCTCGGTGGAAATGGCGGTTACCGGACTGAAAGCCGACGGCGGAATTATCATCACCGCCAGCCATAATCCCGTTGAATGGAATGCGCTCAAACTTTTGGATGAAAACGGCGAATTCATTTCGGCCGAACAAGGAAAAAAACTGATTGACGCCGTAAACAGACAGGATTTTTCTTATGTGCCCGTGGACGAAACGGGCACTTTCGAAGAACATCCCGGCGGATACATTCAGGAGCATATCGAAGCCATCCTTCAATTGGACCTCGTTCAAACCGGAAAAATACGCAACCGCGGATTTAAAGTCGTTATCGATGCCGTTAATTCCACCGGCGGACTTGCCATTCCGCAACTGTTGGACGCACTCGGCGTGGAATACGAATGTTTGTATTGCCAACCCACCGGATTATTCCCCCACAATCCCGAACCGCTCGAAAAAAACCTTACCGGCATTCTTGATGCCGTGCCTAAATTCGAAGCCGACTTGGGCATAGTCGTCGATCCCGATGTCGATCGATTGGCACTTGTTGACGAAACCGGGAAAATGTTCGGAGAAGAATACACGCTGGTTGCCGCCGCGGATTATGTCCTGCAACACACGCCCGGTCCGGCGGTCTCCAATCTTTCGTCCTCCCGCGCCCTCCGTGATATAACCGGGAAATACGGACAGCCCTATTATGCCTCGGCTGTCGGCGAAGTGAATGTGGTAAAAAAAATGAAGGAAACCGGTGCCGTCATCGGCGGAGAAGGTAACGGCGGCGTGATTTATCCGGCTTTGCATTACGGCCGTGATGCTCTTGTGGGTATTGCATTGATACTGAGTTATTTGGCGGAAAAAAATATCAAACTCTCCGAATTACGAAAAACCTATCCGGCCTACTATGCCGCCAAAGAAAAAATCGCCCTTACACCGGAAATGGACGTGGATATGCTGCTGGAAAAATGGGCGCAGCAATTTCCGCAGGAGAACGTCAACCGTGAAGACGGTGTCAAGGTGGATTTTGACGATTATTGGATACATCTGCGAAAATCCAATACCGAGCCGATTATTCGCATTTATACCGAAGCCAAATCACCCGAACAAGCCCGGAAAATTGCCGAAGAAACCATCCGGAAATTGCAAAATCTGACACGATGAAAGATACCGAAACCGACTGTCTGCAATCGTATTTTTCCACTTTTCGAAACAAAATCGTTGGCATCGATGCATATGTTAGCACGCCTTACGGCAAAAAGCCGCTTATCTATACCGATTGGACCGCCAGCGGACGGCTTTATATGCCGATCGAAAGAAAATTAAGCGACGAGTTCGGTCCTTTGTTGGCCAATACCCATACGGAAACTTCTTTTACGGGCCAAATTATGACCAATGCCTATCACCGCGCGCAACGGAAAATAAAAGAACATCTTCTCGTGGGCGACGATTTTGTCATTTTTCAGGCAGGTTACGGAATGACCGGCGCCGTCAACAAACTACAACGTATCCTCGGATGGAAAGTCCACGAAAAATACCGTAAAGCCGTACGAAATTCTATCGATAAAATACCCGTTGTTTTTGTCAGCCGTCTGGAACATCATTCCAATCACATCTCCTGGCTGGAAACCATTGCCGATGTCGTTCTTATTCCCAACGGCGAAAACGGTTTGCCCGACCTCGACGCCTACGAAGCCTTACTAAAAAAATACGAAGGGCGGCCGGTATATCTTTCCGTAACGGGATGCAGCAATGTAACGGGAATAACGCCCGATTTGAAAAACCTGTTTCTGCTCACGCGCCGGTACGACGGAAAAATTTTTATCGATCACGCTTGCTCGGGGCCTTATGTGGATATGAACCCTTTCAGGGAAAATCCCCTGCTTATCCCCGATGCCTTTATGTTTTCGCCGCACAAATTCCTCGGCGGACCCGGCACCGGCGGCATTCTGGTCCTAAGGAAAAATCTTTATCACAACCGCATCCCCGACGAACCCGGCGGCGGAACCGTCGTCTGGACCGACCCTTGGCACGGTGCCGAATACAGTGACGATATCGAAACCAGGGAAACCGGCGGAACACCCGGATTTCTACTGCTTATCAAAACCGCCCTCGCCATCGAATTGAAAGAAAAAATGGGCATAGACAATATCCGGCGACGCGAAGAAGAAATTTTGGAGAAACTCCTGCCGGCAATGGAAAATATTCCCGGCATAAGCATCCTCGAAGGAAGACATAAAAACCGTTTGGGCGTCATTTCTTTTGTCTCCGGCGAAATACCTCACACCTTGATAACACGCCTCTTGAACGACCTGTTCGGTATTCAGGCGCGCGGCGGATGTTCCT
Organism: uncultured Flavobacteriaceae bacterium; assembly: GCA_964446985.1. GTDB lineage: Bacteria > Bacteroidota > Bacteroidia > Flavobacteriales > Flavobacteriaceae > JAADED01. The sequence goes on along the minus strand of CAYUQW010000022.1, from coordinate 3,342 downwards.
GTGCGGGAACTTACGGACACGATCTTTTCCGCATCGACAAACAACATTCGGCATATCTGAAAAAACGAATTCTCAACGGACACCCCGAAGACAAACCCGGTTGGACACGCATTTCCATCCACCCGACAACGTCCGATAAAGAAATCGATACCGTGTTGGAAGCTTTGGAATACATCCGAAAACACGGAAAAGACATTGCCCGGAAAGATTATTACCGCAAAAACGGCGATTATTTTCACCGCAATTTCGACTACCGTAAACAAACGGAAGAAATGCTGCAAAAATTATTTCGATTATGAACAAACCGCTGATTTCGTTACAACATATTTACAAAGATTATCCTCTGGGCAATACGGTCGTTAAAGTGCTCAAAGACATAAACCTGGACATTTATCCCGGAGAATATGCCGCACTGATGGGGCCGTCCGGAAGCGGGAAATCCACACTTATGAATATCATCGGCGCCTTGGATACCCCCACCTCGGGAAAATATTTTCTCAAAGGTTACGAAGTGGACAAAATGAGCGACGACGAACTGGCGCGTATCCGTAACAAAGAAATCGGATTTGTCTTCCAGACCTTTAACCTCCTGCCGCGGCTGACGGCATTGGAAAACGTTATGCTTCCCTTGGTATATGCCCGCGTGCCCAAGAAAGAACGTATCCGACGGGCTACGGAAGTATTGGAAAATGTCGGACTGGCCGACAGAATGCATCACAAACCCAACCAATTATCGGGCGGACAACGACAACGTGTGGCCATTGCCCGCGCACTGGTCAACCGTCCCTCGCTGATTTTGGCCGACGAACCCACCGGTAATCTCGATTCCAAATCCTCGGAAGAAATTATGAAACTCTTCGACGACCTCCACCGGCAGGGAAACACCGTTATCCTCGTAACGCACGAACCCGGTATTGCCGAACACGCCAAGCGGCTGATCAAACTTTTGGACGGAAAAATCCAATCGGACAATCTGCTTGCGGTATGAAGATAGGAAACCTGGATTTAGGCGATTTTCCCTTGTTTTTGGCGCCTATGGAAGACGTCAGCGATCCCCCTTTCCGTAAAATCTGCCGGAAATACGGTGCCGATATGGTTTTCACGGAATTTATTTCCACCGAAGGCCTCATTCGCGACGCCGTCAAATCGATTCAAAAAACCGACATCTACCCCGAAGAACGCCCCGTGGGCATTCAGATTTTCGGCCACAACCTCGACAGTATGGTGCACGCTTTGCGCATCATCGAAAAAGCCGCTCCCGACGTTATCGACATCAACTACGGCTGTCCCGTAAAAAAAGTCGTAAGCAAAGGTGCCGGCGCGGCCTTCTTGCAAGATCCCGTGAAAATGCAACGCTTCACCGCCGAAATCGTCCGTGCTACCGGTTTTCCCGTAACAATCAAAACACGCATCGGTTGGGACGAGAATAACATCAACATCACCGAAGTGGCCTTGCGTATGCAAGACGCCGGCGTCAAAGCCGTCTTCATCCACGGACGCACACGCAAACAAATGTATGGCGGCAAAGCCGACTGGGAAGCCATTGCACGCGTCAAACAACATCCCGATATGGAAATTCCGGTCGTGGCCAACGGCGATATCGATACGCCCGAAAAAGCAAAAATCATACGCGACGAATACGGTTTGGACGGCGCTATGATCGGCCGGGGCGCCATAGGCAAGCCCTGGATTTTCCGGCAAATGAAACATTTCCTGCAAACAGGCCGGCACCTGCCCGAACCGGACGTGAACCGGCGTATCGACATCATCAAAGAATACCTGAACGACGCCATCCGCTGGAAAGGCGAACGCCTCGCTTTGCTGGAAGCACGACGGCATTACACCGGTTATTTCAAAGGATATCCCGGCATCAAAAACTTCCGGCAAAAACTCGTTACCGCCGAAAAACCCGGAGACATCTTCCGTATCCTCGACGAAATCAAAGAAACCTTCGCCGACTATGAATACTAAATTTTGGACTTCCGCCAATCTGATTAACGGCAAACGCATACGTTCCGCCGAAACAATCGACATCCGCGACAAATACACCGGCGAAATTATCGATACGGCACCTTTGGCCGGTGAAGACCAAATGGAAGAAGCCGTTCGTGCCGCCGGAAAAGCTTTTGAACAATTCCGTTACAGCAGCGCCGAAAAACGCGCCGGCATTCTGCAAGCCCTCTACGACGGCATCAAAAAACGGCAAGACGACCTCGCCGTGCTTATCGCCCGCGAAGCGGGAAAACCCATCGGTTACGCCCGTAACGAAGTCGTCCGTGCCTTGGACAATATTGCCACCGGCATACGCGAGACCCTGAACTTCACGGGCGAAACCGTTCCGATGGACTATCTCAACGGCAAAGGACGAACCGCTTATACCGTGCGCGTCCCTTACGGGCCCGTCCTCGGCATCTCCCCTTTCAATTTCCCTTTGAATTTGGCCCTGCACAAAATCATTCCCGCCGTAGGGACCGGAAGTCCCGTCATCATCAAACCCGCCCCTCAGACACCCCTGACAATGTTTGCACTGGCCGATATTATCGAAGAAGCCGGCATCACCCCCGGCATCATCCAAGTCGTGCTCACCGGTAACGAAACCGCCGAAAAAGCCGTTCGCGACCCGCGTTTCGGCATATTCAGTTTCACCGGCAGCGACCGTGTCGGCTGGCATCTCAAAAAAATCGCCGGAGCCAAAAAAGTCTTCCTCGAAATGGGCGGTAATGCCGCCGCCGTCATCGACGAAAACGCCAACCTCACCCGCGCCGCCAAAAAATTGGCTTACGGCAGTTTCCTCTATGCCGGACAAATATGCATCTCCGTCCAACGCATCTATGTCCACCGGAAAGTTTTCGACCGTTTCACCGAACTCTTCCTACAAGAAACCGGACGCATCCGCTCCGGCAATCCGTTGGACGAAAACGTCACCAACGGCCCTATGATTTCCGCATCCGATCTGCGTCGCATCGACACCTGGATTAAAGAAGCCGTAGCCCAAGGCGCAAAAATCCTCGCCGGCGGTAGCATCCTCGACAGCGAGCACAACCTCTACGCCCCCACCGTGCTGACCAATACCGGTTTTCCTATGCGCGTCATCGCCGACGAAACCTTCGCCCCTGTCGTCAACATCAATCCCGTCGATAGCTTCGACGAAGGCATCGCCCTGGTCAACCGCTCCCGCTACGGCCTCCAAGCCGCCTACTTCACCGACAGCATCGCCAATATGCGCAAAGCCATCCGCCTGACCGACGTCGGCGGGCTGATGATCAACGAAATCCCCGGCTTCCGCATCGACAGTATGCCCTACGGCGGAATGAAAGACAGCGGCCTCGGACGCGAAGGCGC
>CAYUQW010000021.1:0-13465 GCA_964446985.1 uncultured Flavobacteriaceae bacterium | reverse complement strand
GTTCAGACACCGCTGATAAAAGATACCCTTCCGGGGTATCTTTTATCTTTTCTCCAACAACTTGTCAATATCCAGATTCTTCAAGTACAACACGGCCTTGGGACCTTCCATAAACAGCAAATCCAATATGCTCAATCCCGGAATAAAACCGTTCCGGTCGCTGAAAACCTGCGTGTAGGACGGCAAAGCTTCCGTATTCACGGGCCTTTTTTTTGCATCGACGAGAAAGCGAAAATCAGCGATATCCGCAGGAGACGGATCATAGCGTTCCGTAAAAGTCAGGGACAAATCGATATCCGCCAGTTCGAGGATTTTTTCCAATGCCGCCTTATTGACATCGAGCAGAAAGCGGAATTTCTTTTCGAAAAAAGGCTTCAAATCGTCCTCGTAAAACTCGAAATAAGGCGAAGTCCGGTAAGCCGTTTCGAGACTTTTCCAATGATAACGTTGCCAGTCGCTTTCACCGGAGACTTCGACATCCTTGAAGGCGCGCCTTTCCATACCTTTGGCGTGACGCACGGGCACCGACAACATTTGCTTGCCGTGGGCGGCGTGTATATACATCCTGTTCCGGTAGGTCTGTTTGTCGAAATGTGCGTGAATGTCCCAAACAACTTCTCCGGCCCGCATCATAACGGCAAAACTCACGATATCCGGAAAATACGCCGGATGCATCAATACCTTCATTTGTTCTTTCGTTTCTTTTTGCGGTAATAATCAAAGCCGAAATACACAACCAACAGAATGACGAATACCCACAAATAACTCACGCGTTTGCCCTTGCCGCTGACCGTGGTAAACACCCTGTCCCAGCGGATTTTTCCGGTTTCCTTGTCGCGGCTGAACCAAATGAATACGGGCTTGCCCACAACGTGCGTCCACGGGACAAAACCCCAGATACGCGAATCTTCGGAACGCGAACGGTTATCCCCCATCATCCAGTAGTAATCCTGCTTGAAGGTGTATTCTTTCACCGGTTTTCCGTTGATATATACGCTGCCGTCATGGAACGAAACCTTGTTTTCTTTGAGCGACGCCATCGTTTCGTACTCCTGCAACAAATGTTTGTACAAAGGATAATTTTCTTTGGTCAAACGGATTTTATCACCTTTTTTCGGTATGTATAACGGCCCGAAATTGTCATAACTCCACCTGCCGTCTCCCGGAAATATGCGCTTGCTTTTGACCGTATCCAACGCCATATACACCGTATCGACTTCCGGAAAATGTTTTACGGCATCCAAGGCCTGTTTGGTCAAATTCATCATATACACTCCCTTGCCCACCATTCCCCAATCGTCGCGATTGAGGTCGTATTTCTTTTTCAAAAACCGTAATTCGCTGAAAGATAATGATTTACCGCTATCCGTTTTTACGATATACATATGTTCGATATATGTCCTGTCGGGATAGCGGGCCGGCTTTCCGTTCACATACAAACGGCCTTTGATCAATTGAATTGTATCACCGGGCAATCCTACGCATCGTTTTACATAGTTGGATTTCTTGTCGATAGGTTTCCGGATTCTTTCGTGTGTCGGCTCGAAAAAGTGTCTGACCGTATCGCGCGGCCAATTGAAAACCACAATGTCATTCCGCTTGATTTTCGTGAAACCCGGCAAACGCATATAAGGCAATTGCGGACGTTTCAAATAGGAACGGATATTCAATACGGGAATCGTATCGTGCAGCATCGGGACGGAAACGGTTGTCATCGGAATGCGTGGACCGTAATGCATTTTACTGACAAAAAGATAATCGCCCACCAAAAGGGATTTTTCCAGGGATCCGGTGGGAATCATATACGGCTGAAACATATAGTTATGCACCAAAGTCGCTGCCACTACCGCAAAAACAATAGCACCGAGAACCGTTTCCTTGTCGTCGTGCTGCGGATTATAATGCAAAGAATCGTATTTCGTGTAAGCAACATAGGCCAAATACAAACCGCCGGTCAAAACGGACAACCACTTGCTTTTGGCATCTTTCATTCCGAAAACTTCGGCCAATTGGACCAAATAAACGGCCATCATCAAGAGGTTGATCACGGGCACATACAACAAAGGAAACCAATACCACGGCCGGTTGATTATCTTGGTAAGAATCCACGTATTATAAAAAGGTATGGCGGCATACCATCCGGGATAGCCGGCTTTTTTGTAGAATTTCCAAAACAACACAAAGTGAACCGCATTGGCGACCAAAAAGAAAACAACCCATTGAGATATTGTCATAATCTATTGTTTTTCAAAAAGTTAAAGTCAAATTAATGCCTGATACCGGCCGGTTTTGCATTTGCCAAAATACCGGGCGCAAGGTCAAATCTCCGTCGATATTCCATTGCCGCAAATGAGCCGACACATTGGCATCGATAACATTCAGTGCATAAGCGGCCAAAGTCAGCATGAGCGAAATATCTCTATTACGGCGGTAATATTGCTGTATTTCAACGAGCACATCCAACGAATATTGCGGATAATCGTCGGTTTGTCCCAAAAGGCGTTGTTGGTAAGCCCGGCGGTAGGTTCTGTAAAGCATTTGATTTTGCCGGTAGAAATAGATGCCCGTTCCCAGTGCCGCATACACCAACGGAATTTTCCAATACTGCTTATTGTAGGCTTGGCCGAGGCCGGGAATTACCGCCGAATAGAAAGCCGCTTTGGCAGGAGCGTTTATATCAATGACCCGGGCATTTTGCAACGAATCGGTTTGCGTATGCAACGAATCGACGGCCGTATGAAGCGAATCGGTTTGTGCGCTTGCAAAGGAAAGGGAAAACGCCCACATCAGAATTGCGACAAATAGCGTTTCAATTTTTCCAAATCTTCGGCGGAATCGAAAGGCAAAATGATTTTTCCCGTATTTTCTCCTTTCCACGCGATACGCGCTTTGGGGTGCAGGTGTCGTTTGAGTTGTTTTTCCCATTGTTTGATCAAAACGGGTTTTTGAGGCGTTGATTGTTTTATATCCAAAATTTTTCCTTCGCGGTATTGGCGAATCAAATCTTCGGTCTGACGAACGGACAATTTTTGTTTGATAATCTTCCGGTATATTTCCAATTGCACATCCCGGTCTTCGATATTGATCAGGGCGCGCCCGTGTCCCATCGTGATAAATCCGTCGCGGATACCGCTTTGAATTATCGGATCCAATTTGAGCAATCGCAGATAATTGGTAATGGTGCTTCGTTTTTTTCCGACGCGTTGGCTCATTTCTTCCTGTGTCAGTCCGAGTTCTTCGATCATACGCCGGAACGACAATGCCACTTCGATCGGGTCCAAATCGTCGCGTTGGATATTTTCCACCAAAGCCATTTCGAGCATTTCCCGGTCGTTGGCCAGACGGATATAAGCGGGAATGGTTTCGAGACCGGCCATTCGCGAAGCACGCACACGACGTTCACCCGAAATGATCACAAAGGTATCGCCCTTGGCTTTCTTGACCGTTATGGGCTGAATCACCCCGAGTTCTTTAATGGACGAGGCCAGTTCGTTCAAAGACTCTTCGTTGAATTGCGATCGCGGTTGAAAGGGATTGGCTTCTATTTTATCCAAAGGAATTTCCACCACATTACCGATAATCCGGTCGGCACCTTTATCTTTGGCCGTTTGTATTTTCTCCGTATTCAACAAGGCATCCAACCCGCGTCCCAAACGTTGTTTTTTGGAAGTTTTGGCCATAATCTATGTATGTTTTTCATTTTTTCGTATCAGTTCGTCCGCCAAATTCAGATAATTGACGGCACCGCGCGAATCCGAATCGTAGGTCAGGATACTTTCTCCGTGGCTGGGCGCTTCGCTCAACCGCACATTGCGTTGGATAATCGTTTCGAAAACCATATCGCCGAAATGTTTTCGCACTTCCGCCACCACTTGGTTGGAGAGTTTCAACCGCGAATCATACATCGTGAGCAACATTCCTTCGATATCCAGAGCGGGATTGTGCAATTGCTGCACGCTCTTGATCGTATTCAGGAGTTTTCCCAGACCTTCCAAAGCGAAATATTCACACTGGATAGGAATAATCACCGAATCGGCAGCCGTAAGGGCATTCAATGTAATCAACCCGAGCGACGGAGCCGTATCAATCAGGATATAATCGTAGCGGTTGCGAACAGGCTCCAAGGCTTTTTTCAGCAAATATTCGCGATCGGCATTATCGACCATTTCGATTTCCACACCGACCAAATCGATATGCGAAGGTATGATATCCACGTTGGGCGATTCGGTGGAAATAATCACGTCGTCGGCCGTGCGCAAGCCTTCCAGCAATTCGTAGGTTCCTTCGGGCTGTTCGTCCAAATCGATTCCGAAACCCGACGAAGCATTGGCCTGCGGATCGGCATCCACGAGCAAAACCTTTTTCTCCAACACACCGAGTGCCGCCGCCAAATTAACCGCCGTGGTCGTTTTTCCCACACCGCCTTTCTGGTTGGCTATGGCTATTATTTTTCCCATATTTTTTTACGGTATTCAAGCCATAAAATTACGATTTTTTCCGCAAACGGGAATGTTGCGCAAATACCGACATCCCCCGACGGAATTTCCAATAAGCAACTAAACCCCCACAAGACAATGGAAATCAAACACCGGTTTTTACCAATTGAAAACGTTTTTTCAGTTTCAAAAAGTATTTTTCGAAAAATTCATAGGAAATCGAAGCTATCAACAATGTCAAACCGGCATCCAGAATAAATTTCACGGCATAATGTTCCCGCAGCCAGGCATTTCGTTCGGTCAAATCGATAATCATAGCGTTATACACATAAATCCCGTAGGAAATTTTACCGAAATAATTCAGCCATTTGTTATCCTTTATCCTGTCCAAAGCCGGATTTTCATTGAACACGAAAAAGATGAACAACAGCAACAAAAACACCGTAAAAACATATTTTTTTACGGAAGCGTTGTAAACGGTTGTGTAATCCTTTGTATCAAGTAAAGTCAACAGCAGAACAAAACCGGCCAACAATATTGCCAACAAGGAAACCGGCGCACGAAAACGAATGGGCCGGCGAAAATGGTATAAAGCCAACAAACCGCCTATGGCCAGCAAATCCATTTGGCTGAACGTATGCATATAGATAGTCATCCAATTATCGGCTACTGTTTCCGTGGCATATATCCGGAAAGCAAAAGCCGCAACAATGATGCTCCAAAGAATATATTTCAGATACCGCAAAGGCGTTATCATAATCAAAAAGGGAACGACCAAATAAAAATGCTCTTCGATGTTGATCGACCATAGCGGATTCAGTGCCGCCAACGTCCAAGCATTACGATGAATCATCCAAAAATTGCCGCGAAATGTGAGAAATTTTATCCAATCCGGATTTTCTTGCGGGGTTTTGAGAAAAAGCCACGCAATGAGTATTATCAAATAATACAAAGGAAATATTCGCAGAAACCGTCGGATGTAAAACCGTTTCAGATGGACGGTCCCGGTTTCGGACTTCTCTACGATCAACAGATAAATAATCAAAAATCCGCTGAGAATAAAGAAAAAATCCACGGCGACGGGCAGGTTGTGCAAAAACATTTTGAACGGGGTGTCAAACTTGGCATGATACCATTGGGAACTATGGAAAACCAATACGGCAAATGCGGCAAAAAACCGCAAGGAATTTAAGCCGCGAAAGTAAACACGTCCGGCCATTTAATTACCAAATTACCTGATAACTAAACGTAAAAATACCGTTGGTAAAATCGTTTTTCATCTCTTTCCCGTTCCAAGGAAAACGGTTGGCCACCCAGTTCCCGTAGGAAAAATTCAAACGAAAACTTCGCCAATCGAAATACCCGAAACCATAGGTAAAATCCGGATCCCAAGGCATTTTCGATTTGACGGGCCAATAAGCATAAACCCCGCCTTCCACATAGAAATTGTGCCATATCACATAGCGGGCATTCAACCCGGGAACCACTTTGTGATGTCCCAATACGCGCGTACCCGTGCGATCGGTGTATTCATAAAAATAGCGGATAAAAGGCGAAAGATAAACCTGTGTGGTTTCATCCAATTTTACAGGCGAAATGAAGTCCCCCAACAAATAATAATTATAACTAACAAAGAAAAATCCGCGCTTCATGTTTTCAAAAAAATCGTAGCTTCCGTCAAAGCGGTTGGGCTGATAATTTTCGTAGCCGTAGGAGAAGGTTTTATTACGCCAATTGTAATTCCCGACGGCATAATACATATTCGATAACCATTTGGGTTTCAGCTTATTTTGATTAAAATCCGCATAAAAATTGAATCGCACCTGAAATTCCTTGTAGAATTTATAGGAAATATTGAAATTAAACCCGTTGCGTTGATAATCGACATATTCTCCCGGTTGCTTTTGATAGGTAATTTTGGAATAAAAAACCGCAGGCGAAAAAGTGATTTTATATTTCCCCAACAAACAACATTGGCTATGAAAAACATCGCCCATCGTATGACTTCCGGAGCCGAAAAATTGGCCGTAGGAAAAAACCTGTACAAAGAGAAGGATAATCAGCAATTTAAAAGATTTGGATCGTATCATTTTTTTGTTTTTTGATAAGGTAATTTCAGTAAAGGCCCGTGCAATTTATAGGCAAGGGCTTCGAGAATAACCCCGTTGGTATTGGCCGTAAGGGCTTTGTTGATACTGCCGTCTTTATCGTAACGACCGGCATACCATCCTTTTTTGGGATTGGCCAAACCTTTCAAGGCTTTTTTCAATTTATCCGCATATTCGTCGTTATATAAAACCGACCAGGCATAAGCGGCTTTGGTCGAAAAACTTTTGAATTCATTAGCCAAATCGCCGTTTTCGGCATAACAAACCCATTTTTTCCCGTTGGCATAAACCGCATTGTAAACAAAATAAGGAGGACGGTCTACATTGTCTTCGGAGACGGCCACCGGTTTTCCCGTCACCAACGAACGTAATTTTTGCACTTCATAAACACGATAGGCCAATTCACGCGAACTCAAATCCCAGCCGTATTCCAAACCGTCCAAAATATAAGGTTCGGACAAAATATAATTGTAGGCCGGATGATATTTGACCTGCCGCGTATCGACACCAATGGGAATTTTGTAAATATCGACAAACTTCAAAAAATCCGTATAGCGATAGGACTCCGAGGCGTCATAACCATTGACCAAATAACCTTTGGAAGCATATTCTTCATAGCCCAACTTTCCTTCTTGAACAATTTGCGCCCGCTTGTCTTTGAAACTGAAACCGATACCGTGCAAAGTGGCATCTTTCCCCAGGATTTTATCTATTCTCCACCGGGAAATCACCGAATCCATAGCCGACGTATATTGCGGGTAAAATTTATACACCCGCTGAGCCATTCCCAGAAACCGCCCGATATCCATAGCCGACCATCCGACGCCTTCATCCGTTTCGTGGTTGGAATAATCCACCATATCCAAGGTGATACTGCTGTAAACCTTATTGGGCAAAATACCGTGATACAATTTTATCTTCTTTAAGGATGATAAGGCTTTACGCATTTTCCTGTCGAATTCGTCATACGGAATCAGCCCCAATTCGTAGGCACTCATCAACGCGTGAAACGAACTGCTGATATCCCAGAAAGTGGTGGCCGGATATTTGTCCACACTATTGAACAAACCTGTCGCCGGCTGATAATTGTTTTGGAAATATTTCCAAGCCGTTTTGGCATCTTCCCAATCTTGCGCCGTAAGCGAACCGCCGGGCTTGCGCAACGGATAAGAATCGTGTGGTTTGATAACCAATTCCTTGGAAAAAATATCCTTATAGAACCCGAAATCCGACGGACGGGCCTTTTCAATGAACAAAACCATATTGGCGCCGGCATACAACGCCGCTATCAATACCAAAGGCTTGACCATATACCGGAAAAACCGGCCGATTTTACTCAAATCGATAACAATCTTCATATCTCAGGCAAAATTTTGTTGTATCTTCTTTTGTTCCCGTTCCCGATAAAATTCAAGCGAACGCTTGAACATCTTTTCATTCCAAAAAGCCGCGCGGACAAAGGGCGACAGCAAGTAAAACGTATATACCGTCCAAAAAACATTGGCGGCAAAAGCCGAATACGAAGGATGTATTCCTCTTATCATTAAATATATATTGTATAAAATTCCCGCCAGCGTGAATACAAAGATGGCTACGTGCGGCCAAATATGCTTCCAATTCGATTGGGAATATTTCACGGTTTTGCTCGTAACGTTAAATTTGATATTCCCTTTGAACAATACCTTATACAAAGCACGTAATTTATACCAAAAGCCGGCTTCGTAAAACTGCTCGGGCCGTTTGGTGTCCTTGCCCCAATTCCCGATTTGGGTAACCAAAACATTTAGCATCAGAAAAGGGACAATTCGCACAAAAAAATCAAAGGAAAAGGCTTTCAAAGGCGGAATGAGCGTCCAGAAAAATATGCCGGGATACAAAATAAAAATCAACAGCCAAAAAGGAGACAGATAGGACCATATCGTCTCCAAATAGGCCAACCGCTGGCGAAGCGTAAGACCTTTCTTGAAAACCGGATTATGACGGCTGAATGTAATGTCCAGCGTTCCCTCCGCATAACGGGAAAATTGCTTGATAAAAACATCAAACGATTGCGGCGAAAGCATTTTACACTCCGGTTGCGGATGCTGATAGGATTTCCACTTGCGCGCATGCAACTTAATCGAAGTGAAAATATCCTCGGAAATATGGTGAGCAAAAGGACGCAAAGGAATTTCTTTTTCCAATTGCAAACGTAATTTTTCCTTTTCTTCCGGCGTTTTTCCTTTCCCTTCTTTCTTCAATCGTCGCTTGATTTCCTCTTCTTTCTCCGCCACGGCCAATTCGGCCAAAGCGGAACGTCGCTGAACCGAACCCGCACCGCAACTGAACGCGGCATTTGCGGCATTACGCCGGCGTAAAATCACGTCATAGAACAACTCCGGATCGGTGCCGAAAACATTTTTTCCCGTAATATACCGGTGAGAAAACGGAATAAGTTTACCGAGAATTTTTCCCGGCTTGCCCCATCTCAATTCAAAATACTCATCCAACGGCAATCCCTCGGGCAAATCGTAAAACCATTGCGGCGATTGCACCCAAGCCATTTTCTTATCGCGAAAATAACCGGTCAGATGCGTCAAAAATTCCGGGAAAATACGTGTGTCGGCATCCAAAATCACAATTAAATCTCCATCGGTCCGGTAAAACGCATTATTCATATTCCCGGCCTTGAAACCGATATTGTTTTCTCTCGTGATGTAATGAATACCGTATTTTTCGGCCAATTCCTTGAAGTTATCTTTCTCAGGATCACGTCCGTCACGCCTTCCGTCGTCCAACAAATAAATATTTACGGCCACATCGTCATACGGATAGCGTACCTTCACCGCATCCCTAATCGTATCTTCCACAATAAATTTTTCCTCATTATACGTCGTAATGTACAAATCGATTTTGATCGGTCGATCCGGTTGACCTTCGGGTAAATCTTCCATTTCCGAAAGATAATGAACCGGTTTTTGTCGAGGTATATCTTTATGCGACCAATAATTAATAATGGTCAGTATCGAACCCAAAAAAGCAAAAACTTCCGCGAAAAACAAGGGTAAAGAGAGCCATGTCGCATCCCAATTAATGGAATGATTCCATCGCCAAACAAGATAATCTGCGCCAATAAAAAGAAAAAGTATGGACACGAAACGAAACAACAAGTCATGAAATAAGGTAAAATTCCATGGTTTGTAAGGCTTTCGGCCTTCAAAATAAGCATAATAACGAAACGACATAAACTATAAATTTTACCTTAAAAAATTCCGGCGCAAGATACTATATTTTTTATTAATGGAATGTTATTAAAGTTACAAAAATTTATATTTTGTTCAATATTACGTATGATTTTTTAATTGATGCATAATAATACGAAACCTTTATTACAAATTCTATATTTAAAATATTTTTATTATTTTATTAAAGTTTAATTAACACAAGTATTCATTTAAACTTATTTTTTTCATACAAAAAGGTCTTTTTTTTTGACTAAATAAAAAAAATATCTAACTTTGTCTCAACTTATATACAACTATTAATACATCAAAGGATGATTGCCTTATACCTTACTATATTTATCAGTTTGATATTGGCACTCATATTTCTTATCCTATTCTTTCATTCCAATAAAACGGGACAATTCGAGGATACCTATACGCCTTCCGTACGTATGCTTTTTGATGATGAAGCCGGATACGAATTGGACCAAAAAACAAAAGAAGAAGAGAAAAAAATGACCCCCTAAAATAATTTATATGGAAAAAGAAAGGTTCTATTATGACGACAAGATTGTGAAGCTGTTCGTATGGGCCACCATTATTTGGGGCATTACGGCCTTCACAGTCGGGCTCATGGTAGCTTATTTCTACTGGTTCCCGCATTACACATCCGGGATTTCGTGGTTAAGCTACGGACGCCTTCGACCGTTGCACACAAACGCTGCCATTTTTGCATTTGTGGGTAACGGTATTTTTGCCGGTGCATATTACAGCACCCAAAGGCTGCTCAAAACACGCATGTGGAGCGACCTCCTGTCCAGAATCAATTTCTGGGGATGGCAACTCGTCATTGTCCTGGCCGCCATTACGCTTCCGCTCGGAATTACCGTATCCAAAGAATACGCCGAATTGGAATGGCCCATTGACCTGTTGGTAGCCGTCGTTTGGGTGGTTTACACGCTCAACCTCATTATGACCGTCGTCAAAAGACGCGTGCGTCATATTTACGTGGCCATTTGGTTCTATTTGAGCACGGCCGTAACCATCGCCATGTTGTACATTTTCAACAACTTGGAAGTACCGGCTACTTTGTTCAAAAGCTATTCGGTTTACTCCGGCGTGGAAGATGCCGTGGTACAATGGTGGTACGGACACAATGCCGTGGCTTTCTTCCTGACAACCCCCATTCTCGGTTTGATGTACTACTTCGTTCCGAAAGCCGCACAACGTCCGATTTATTCCTATCGACTGTCGATCATTCACTTCTGGACATTGATTTTCATCTACATTTGGGCCGGTCCTCACCACTTGCTCTATTCTCCTACCCCCGAATGGGCACAAGTTTTGGGAACCATTTTCTCCTTCATGTTGATTTTCCCTTCCTGGGGCGGTATGATCAACGGTTTGCTCACCTTGCGCGGCGCATGGGATAAAGTGCGCGAAGATCCCATTTTGAAATTCTTCGTTGTGGCCATCACTTCCTACGGAATGAGCACCTTCGAAGGGCCGATGCTTTCCTTCAAATCATTGAACGCCATTGCCCACTTCACCGATTGGATTGTCGCTCACGTCCACGTGGGAACCTTGGGTTGGAACGGATTTTTGATTATGGGTATGCTCTATTGGTTGGTACCCCGGCTGTACCGCACCAAATTGTATTCCGTAAAATTGGCCAATCAACATTTCTGGATCGGCACCATCGGTATTTTGCTCTATGTGGTCCCGATGTATATCGCCGGTTGGACACAAGCATTGATGTGGAAACAATTCAAACCGGACGGCACATTGAAGTATCCCGAATTCATGGATACCGTAACGCAAATTCTCCCCATGCACTATATGCGCGCCATTGGTGGAACGCTCTATCTTATCGGCGCTCTGATGCTCGTTTACAACCTGCTTAAAACCGTTAAAGGCCACAAAGTGGTGGATACCATGGACGAAGCATATCCGCTGAAACCCATACCCGCTTCACGTCAACCCGGGGAAGATTTTCACAATTGGCTGGAGCGCCGCGGTGTTTTATTCACTATCCTGGCACTTATTGCAACGGCTATAGGCGGGGCCGTGGAAATTATCCCTACCATTTTCATCGATTCCAACATTCCCAAAATCGCTGCCGTTAAACCTCTGACACCGCTCGAACAAGCCGGACGGGATATTTATGTGCGTGAAGGTTGCTATGTCTGCCACTCCCAAATGATCCGTCCGTTCCGCTCCGAAGTGGTTCGCTACGGCGCTTATTCCAAAGCCGGGGAATATGTTTACGATCACCCGTTCCAATGGGGATCGAAACGTACCGGACCCGATTTGATGCGCGAAGGCGGAAAACGACCGAACCTGTGGCACTTTAACCATATGTTCGATCCCGCTTCGATGACACCCGGATCCATTATGCCACGTTACCAATGGATTTTGAAAAACGATCTGGATTATTCCGATATCCAAGCCCGGATGAAAGCATTGCGCACGGTCGGTGTTCCTTATACGGATGAAGATATTGCCAATGCACCCAAGGCTTTGGAAGAACAAGCTAAGAAAATTGCCGCCGACTTGGAAGCCAACGGCGTAACCAAGCAACCGCAATACATCAAGGCTTACGGCAATAAAAAAGTGGATCTGAGCAAAAAAGAAATCGTTGCTTTGATCGCCTATCTGCAACGATTGGGAACGGATACAACCAAAAAACAAACCGCACAACGATAAGCCCGTATGTTACGAAACGTAAAACATTATTTGGCTAACCATGACGGAATCGATTGGTATTCCGTCACATCGTTGGTGCTGTTTTTCCTTATTATGGTTGCCATGATCATATATGTGTACAAAATACCGGATAAAACCATTCACCACATCAAACATTTCCCTCTAAACGATCAAAACGAAGACCATTATGACACAAAATAATCAATCATTCTGGGACAGGTTAATCAAAAAATTAACCAAATCGACTCCCGTAGAACGGGAAAACGAAGTCAAACTCGATCACAATTTCGACGGCATCGAGGAACTGAACAATCCGCTACCTCCATGGTGGTCGGCAGGCTTTACCATTACGGTTATTGTTGCCATTTTCTATATCGGATTCTATTTCTTGTATTTCTATGATGCCGATAACAACGGCAAATGGCAAGAGACCGAATACCAAAAAGAAGTGGCACAAGCCGAAAAAGCATTGGCCGAATACAAGAAAACCCACCATATCGTCGATGAAAACAGCGTAACCGTTTTGAAAGACGAAAAGTCATTGGCGGAAGGTAAACAGATTTTCTTGAAAAACTGTGCCGTTTGCCACCGTGCCGACGGCGGCGGACAAGTCGGTCCGAACCTCACGGATGACCATTGGCTTTACGGCTGCGATATCAAATCGGTATTCCATACGATCTCCCATGGAACATCGAAAGGTATGCCGCCTTGGAAAAATTTGGGGAACGATAAAATCCAAAAAGTGGCCAGTTACGTATTGGTTAAACTCCGTGGAACCAATCCGCCCAACCCCAAAGCACCCGAAGGAGAAGTATGCCAATAACCGATATTCGAAATTTAGCTTAAATTGCAAAGCAGTTTGAAGGACTTCAAACTGCTTTGTTGCTTTTTAAAAAAAACGCTTATGAGTAACCAAAGTAACGAGAGTTTTCGCGATAGTATCGGAACCATACGTCAAGATGGTAAACGAAATTGGATTTATCCGAAAAAACCCAAGGGACGTTATTATACC
>CAYUQW010000020.1:0-13553 GCA_964446985.1 uncultured Flavobacteriaceae bacterium | reverse complement strand
AAATTAATTTTTTATTTGTATTTTTATAGCCGAATTTTAAAAATCAATCACTATGGGAATCTTTTCATTTATCAAAGACGCGGGCGAAAAACTTTTCGGATCGCACGAAGAAACGCCTGAAAAATCAATTGAAGAACTCAATTATGAGAAAGCCAAGAAATTGATGGAGTACATCAATGCACAGGGGCTTCCCGTGAAAGACCTTAACATCGTTATCGTGGAGGACAAAGCCTTGGTTTTCGGTGAAACGGAGGATCAGGCCACCAAGGAAAAAATCATTCTGGTGGTCGGCAACACCGAAGGCATTGCCCAAGTGGACGACAGGCTGGAAGTGGTAAATCCCGAGCCTGAAGCTACGTTTTATACGGTCAAAAAAGGAGATTATCTGAGTAAAATCGCCAAAGAAGTTTACGGCGACGCTTCGAAATACAATATCATTTTCGAAGCCAACAAACCCATGCTCAAAGATCCGGACTTGATCTATCCCGGACAAGTATTGCGGATTCCGCCGCTCAATTAAACGTATTTTCTCAGGAATAATTTGCGGCGCACGGCCAAAGGCCGTGCGCCGCAACTTTTATAAACAAAACCCTTCAATCCAATTTCGGATTCAAATAACTGTCGCCGCTGTCCAATTCGGGCGTATTCCTTTTCAGATTTACGAAACGGGCGGTAGGTTCGCGGCGGTCGTTTTCAAACGTGAATTGATACGTATATTTATTCAGAAAAGACCAATCGGTTTCCGGTGAACTTTCACTTTCTTTCATAATCTCCACTTTCACCGGTTGCATAACTTTATGCCGCCGTTCCCCGGATTCCCCGAAAGTTTCGCCTTGCATTTCCGCTTGCATATGACGGAAACGCATCACATTATCGTCATCGTCATCCGAACCGACGCTTATCACCCGCTCTTCCACGACATCCTCCTCCTGCAAATCAAGGAATTCCGTTTGGTCTTTTCCGCTATCGACCCTGCTATCTTCCGGCAGCATATCGAACAGGTCCAATTCTTCCGGATGTTCATTATCGTTGTCTTCCAAAGAAATTATCACTTCCTCTTTTTTGTCCTGTTTTGGCGGTTCGGGCTGAAAACCGGTATTTTCAACTTCTTGTTCTTGCCGCTTGGTTTTCCGGAATTCAAAAAATTTCTCCCATTCCGTCCGGTAATCATCCTCTTCGTCGGGCTTTTCGGGATTATTATCTTCATTGTGAGACTCTTCAAAATCCACAAAACGGATTTCCTCATTTCCCGTTTCCTTTGACGACGGTTCGACCGGAGTATCTATCTCCGGGGAATCGTCACTATCTACCCGGAAAATGGTCTTACCATCATCGACCGAGCGAATAATTTCCTGTGTATGCTCTTGGATCTTTTCTTGCTGTTCGGGAGGAAAACCGGTAGCAATCACCGTTAATCCGATATCTTCGCCCAAACCTTTTTGCATTCCCAAACCCAAAATGATATTCACATCGTTATTGGCTTGGCGTCGGATATATTCGTTGATCAGTTTGATTTCTCTAACCGTAACACCCTGTTCGTCCGACAAAATAAGTAGCAAAACGTTTTTTGCCCCTTCGATACGATTATCGTTCAGCAAAGGCGAATGCAAAGCCTTTTTCACGACTTCCTCGGCACGTTTTTCTCCCGAAGCCTGCGCCGTTCCTATCAATGCCGTTCCGCTGTCGCGCAATATGGTTTCCACATCGTTGAAATCCACGTTAATGGTGTAATTTTCGGTGATAACCTTATTAACGCTCAAAACGGCATTGGCCAACACCTCATCCGATTTTTCAAAAGCCTTGTTCCAAGCCAAATCCCCGTAAACTTCGATCAATTTTTCATTGTTGATAATAATCAACGAATCGACATGTTTGCGCATTTCCGCAATACCTTTCAAGGCATCCTCCCTGCGTTTCTTTCCTTCGTATTCAAAAGGCATCGTTACGATTCCCACCGTCAGGATACCCATTTCGCGGGCCACTTTGGCAATTTCCGGCGCGGCGCCCGTTCCCGTACCGCCGCCCATCCCGGCCGTAATGTATAACATTTTGGTTTCCTGCGACAACACGCGGCGAATTTCGTCCATATTTTCCAAAACGGCATTTTTTCCGGTATCCGGTTTGCTCCCCGCTCCCAATCCTTTGGTCAAATTTTTTCCGATCTGAATTTTATGCGGCACCGGACTCGCGTGAAGCGATTGA
This sequence comes from uncultured Flavobacteriaceae bacterium, assembly GCA_964446985.1. Taxonomy (GTDB): domain Bacteria; phylum Bacteroidota; class Bacteroidia; order Flavobacteriales; family Flavobacteriaceae; genus JAADED01. The sequence continues at coordinate 11,351 of CAYUQW010000020.1, read as the reverse complement.
ATATCCGTATTGCATACGATATAATCGACGTTGGAAAGAATGTTTTTATTATACATATGATTGACGGCATTACAACCCGCGCCGCCCACACCAATCACCTTTATCAGTTTGGCGATACGGCTTTCTACGTCGAATTCGAGAAAATCCATAGTATTTTCCATAGCCGGAGTTTTTTAAAATTTGTCCAGAAATTTTTCAATAATGCTAAATAAACCCTTGGGTTTCTTGGAATTAATATCCGGAGGAAAATTGTTTTTCCCGGATGATTCGTCCTTTTTGTCTTGATCGGATTCTTTCCCGGATTCTTCATCTTCCTCTCCCGATTCACTGAAACCTTCAACGGAATTTCCGGGATCCGATTCGTCTACAAAATTTTCCTGTTTCGATACTTCTTTGATATGGTCAAAATAAATCTTCATCAATCCCGCAACGGTTGAAAATTTAGGCTTTAAAAGTTGCTTTCCCGGGGCATTATTACTGCTGATATGCTCTGCCGGAATACCGATTTGCACATCCATACCGAGCAAAGTTCCCAGGAGTTGACGCGTATTTTTCAATTCGGCCCCGCCGCCGGTCACCACCAATCCCGCCAACAAATCCACACCGGGCATCTCGTTTTTGAAATCATCGATAACCTTTTGGATTTGCATACCGATATATTCCATTTTCACTTGAATGATTCTTGCCAATGTTTTGGCTTTAATTCGTTGCACGCGCTTGGCCCATTCCAAATTAATTTCTATCACCACATTCTCGGGAATTCCTTCGGCAACGGCCGAACCTTCCTTAATTTTCAATTTCTCCGCCGCCGCCGGCAACAAACGGAGCGCATTTCCGATTTCCTGCGTGATAAAATCGCCGCCGTAAGGAATTACCGCCGTATGACGGATAACACCTTGATGGTAAATCAACACGTCACTGGTTCCGCCGCCGATATCCACCAAGACTACGCCTGCCTGCTTTTGCGCCTCGCTCAGAACCGATTCCGCCGAAGCAACGGATTGCAAGTAAATTTCGTTCACTTCCAGACCGGCTTCTTTGATACTTCGCAACAATTTATAGGTCTTCCTTTTATTGACAATAACGACCAAAAACTGCGCTTCGAGCCGCTTGCCTATCATCCCCACGGGCGAATCTTCGGCGCGCAAATGAAAATTGTCCACTTTAAACGACTGAGGAATTATTTGCAAAATCTCTTCGTCCGGGTTGAGGGTAACGGATTTTTGCGGTAATTCAAACAATTGCTCAATATCGTTATAATCAATCATATCGTCGGGATTATCCCTCACGATGTATTCGTTGGTTCTGACCGTACGGATGTGTTCGCCCGATAAGCCCACCACTACGCCTTTGACCTTGCTTTCCAGATGCATTTCCAGATTCTCAATCGTCAGTTTGATTCGCTCGGATGTTTTCAAAATATTGAAAATCTCTCCTTGAACCACGCCCACGTTATAGAGGTTCTCTTCGGCGATAATGTCTATCTTTCCGTATTCGTTCATTCTTCCCGCCACGGCGGTAACTTTGGTAGTCCCGACATCCAGGGCCACAACAATATCATCGGGTTGATTTGCCATAGCCGCGTTGCCGGTAGCTTGTCGATCGGGTTGATTGGTTTGTTCGTGCATCGATTTAACTTTTTTTGCAGATAACTTGTCCGTTAAATTGCAGGTTAATTTGTGAATATAACTGTGTTTTGTTCAATTTTTCCAGCGCCTTGCGGATAAGATTCATTTTATCCAGCTTGGCCCGGAAATTCGCGGTGTCTCCCAGGAATACATCCGGTGCAAATCCGTATAATTTCAAGTGAATACCGTCGGCATTCAACGATATTTTCGATACTTTGTTACGCAAGCCACGATCGTCATAAATCGTTTTGACCAAAGGATATACAAGTCGAATGTCGTCATCGGAATAAGCGTGTTCTATGAGCGGTAATCCGAGCCTTCCCTGAGACGACCAAGGTTTTACAAAGCCTTTGTCATCCAAATATTTACGATACGATCCGTAATCAATAACGGCAACGGGTTTAAATTGATAAACCTCCGTATGCCATTGTCCGTCCGGAGAAATATACACTTCGGCCCTGTCGATAAAAGGATTTTTTTCGAGTGTCGCTTCGGCTTTTTTCGTGGAAATCAAAGGATCAACGCTATCGTTTTTCTTAAATTGAAGCAAGATTTTTTCGATATCCTCACGCGTGACAAAATGTTTGTTGCCGGGATAAATACGAATGTCGAAAGCCCGGTTTTTATGTTGAAGGAAACGCTCCCGGGCACGTAGATTCCACAGGAAAAGTCCCGATAGAACCAGCACGGCCGACAGCCATAAAACAATATGTTTCAAACGATCCTTCATTCCAAATGTTTTTTAATGACTTCTACAATTTTTTCAGTAGCATCGGGCTTTGCCAACGAACGTATGTTACGGGCAAGTTCTTCGCGTTTTTCCGGTTGGGAAATCAATTCTTTCAATACACCGGCCAAGCGGTCCGTCTCCGCCTCGGGCAATAATACGGCGGCGTTTTTTTCCGAAAGCGCCCGTGCATTTTTCGTTTGGTGATCCTCGGCCACATTTACCGAAGGAATCAAAACAGCCGGTTTCCCCGCCACGGCCAATTCCGATAAAGTTCCCGCACCCGCACGCGAAATGACAATATCGGCCGCCGAATAGGCTTTGTTCATTTCTTTGATAAAAGGCAAAATTTTCACATTGTCATTGGCCATAGCCTTATAGCGATCGTAGTAGTTTTTTCCTGTCTGCCACAACCATTGAACCTGCGGTAATGCCCCCGATTCGACGACCGAAGCAACGGCTCGATTGATTGCCGCCGCTCCCAAACTGCCGCCCAACACCAATATCACCGGCTTATCCTCCCGCAATCCGAAATGACGCAAAGCTTCCGTTTCGGACGGTAAACGGATAATATCCTTGCGGACGGGATTGCCTGTCAATAATGTTTTTCCGCGGGGAAAATACTTGTCCGCCCCGGGATAAGCGGTAAACACTTTGACGGCTTTACGCGCCAGAAAACGGTTGGTCAGACCCGGATAGGAATTTTGTTCCTGAATAAACGTGGGAATTTTTTTGAACTGTGCCGCCCACACCACCGGCGCCGAAGCATATCCCCCCGTGCCTATAACGGCATCGGGCTTGAAGCGGTTGATAATTTCAAAGGCTTTGGAAAGACTTTTCAGGATTTTGACCGGCAACAACAAATTTTTCGCCGTCAAGCGACGTTGCAAACCGGCTATGGGCAAACCTTCGATACGGAATCCGGCTTCCGGAACACGCGTCATTTCCATCCGTCCTTCCGCACCGACGAAAAGAATCTCGGCATCGGGAAAACGACGCAAAATCTCTCGCGCAATACTCACCGCCGGGAAAAGGTGTCCGCCGGTGCCTCCGCCACTCAATATGAAACGATATTTCTTTGTTGCCGCCATTTTTAAGGTTTTTGAACGGTTTCACTTATTTTTTCGATAACGCCCAGCGACCAGACCGTCATCATAATGGTCGTCCCGCCGGTGCTGATCAACGGTAAAGGTTGTCCCGTCACCGGAATAATTCCCGTGCCCACAATCATATTGAGCAAGGCCTGCGTAATAACCGGCAATCCCAATGCTATGGCGGTAATTTTCCGGAAATAATCCTGCTGCAACCGGGCAATATTGACGATATAAACAAACAATATGACATATAACAACAACACCAAAATGCCGCCTACCAGACCGTATTCCTCGATAATTATCGAATAAACGAAATCCGACGACGATTGCGACATCAAATTTTTCACGACACTTTTCCCGGGAGCAAACCGGAACAATCCGCCGCGCGCTATGGCAATCTTGGCATATAAAGTCTGCGTACGTTCCTTGCCGTTCAGAAAATCCGAAATACGCCCCTCCAAAGTATCGAACCGGTTGGGAACATATTTCGGAAACGCTTTGGCCGCACCGACATAAACAGCCAACAAGCCGAACATTATCGCTATGATTATCAATAATTTACGAAAAGAATATCCGCCTATCGACAATACCGTAAAAACCAATACAATCCCTATGGCGCCGGTGGAATTGTTAAAAGGAATAATCAATCCTATGACGATAAAAAAGTAAATCCAATATTTCTTGACATCCTCCTTGAAACTCGTTTTGAGGTGCTTGATTTTATCCAGATAAACGGACGTGTAAAGCAACAAAACCGGTATGGCAATCAACGACGGCTGAATCGTGGCGAAGGGCAATTTTATCCAACGACGGGCGTGACTTCCGTTCGGAGCCACCCCGAAAAGAAAAGTCCACACAAGCAGGAAAATGCTTACCCATAGCATTGGCAAAGCCCATTTTTTATATTTCTCCACGGGAATATTAATCGCCAGTAAAAACAGTAGCAAGCTGACGGTGTAGATAAAAAAGTGTTTGAAAAGATAGAACCAATTGGTATGCTTGGCATACAAGTTGACCATATTGCTGCTGGTGCTGTATGCCATAAGAAACGATATGGCCATCAGGATAATTCCCAGAACCACAATGGCTTTGTCGCCTCTTATTTCAAATGATATTTTCTTCCCTATTTCCTGCATTTCAAGATATATTCGATATATTTTCGTTTCAATTGTTTTCGCGACTGAAAATAATAGGTAAGTTTTCCCGCGGGAGACAGAACGACTCGCATATGTTTACCCCGCGCCAAACGATAAGCCAGATTCACGGCTTCTTTCAGAGATTTCACCGGATGCACGGGAACAATATCCCCGGCCGAAACTGCGGTTTTTACGTATGCCTTACCGCCCACAATGATATGTTTCAGTTGGGGCAAGGAGTCGAAGGCAAATTTCTCCAAAGCAATATTGGGATTGTTATTCCATAAAATCCAAATAACGGGCGTATCTTCCTGTGCCAAAGCAAAATAAGTGTGGTCGGGATGAGCCGAATCCGTATCGTCCAAAAAGCGCACCCCGCCGGTTTCCGCAATGCAATCGACAGGATGTTCGTCAATGAACAAACGTTTATCCGTCGGATGTTTATACCTTATATTATATACCAACGAAACACTTTCGACGGCTTTGCCGGCAGGTTCCGTAAAATCGACAACTCCGGTTTTCATATTTTTCATAATTATTTTACTTTCAGAAGTGCGATACTGACCGTTGCCAAAAGAAGGGCCACAATCCAAAACCGCACGACAATTTTATTTTCGTGTAATCCCAATTTCTGATAATGATGATGCAAAGGCGCCATTTTGAAAACGCGGCGACCTTCACCGTAACGTTTCCGCGTGTATTTGAAATACCGCGTTTGGATAATAACCGATAGTGTCTCGGCAAGAAAAATCCCGCCCAACACCGGCAACAACAATTCCTTGCGTATAAAAACGGAAATGACGGCAATCACCGCCCCGATGGTCAAACTGCCCGTATCGCCCATAAAAACGTCGGCAGGGAAAGCGTTGAACCATAAAAATCCGAGCAAACCCCCCAAGAAAGCACTCAAAAAGACCGAAATCTCGCCTACGCCCGGGATATACATAATGTTCAGATAATCGGTAAAAATCATATTGCCCGAAATCCAAGCCAACAATGCCAAAGCCGCCACACTCGCCGCGGAAGTCCCTGCCGCCAAACCGTCAATGCCGTCGGTGAGATTGACACCGTTGGAGACGGCCGTAATGATAAACGTTACTATCAGGACAAATATCAATCCGAGCAACCATTTGTATTTTCGTAAGGAGCGCGGCAACAGCCATTGATAATCGAATTCATTATGCTTGATCAACGGCAAGGTGGTTTTCAAACTTTTTTCAGGCTGATTGAAATGTATCCGTTTTACCCCCGATTGCGCCGTTTGTATCGTTTTTCCCGGATAAATTTTCGTCCTGATTTTTATATCGGGATGAAGCAATATGGCCAATCCGATCATTATGCCTAAAACGACTTGTCCCAATACCTTGAATTTTCCGCGTAAACCGCCCTTGTCTTTCTTAATGACTTTGATATAATCGTCGATAAAACCGATAGCACCGATCCAAAGAACCGTAAGGATTAGCAATTGAATGTAGATATTCGACAAATCATTGAACAACAACACGGGAACCAAGGTGGAAAGAATAATCAGAATTCCGCCCATTGTCGGCGTTCCTTCCTTTTGTTTTTGTCCGGCAAGTCCGAGATCGCGAACCTTCTCGCCGATTTGATTTTGCCGCAGTTTGCGTATCAATTTCTTTCCGTATAACAAGCTGATCAAAAAAGCCGTAATAAAAGCCAGCGCCGACCGGAAACTCAGATAGCGCAACAGTCCCGAGCCGGGAATATCGTAATGTGTGTGTATGTATTCGAAAAGTTGGTAAAGCATATTTCAGAAGCTTTTAAAATTTTTTCTCAGTTCTTCCGCATCGTCAAAAGGCAGTTTTTTCGTGCCGATAATCTGATAATTCTCGTGTCCCTTTCCCGCAACAACGATAATATCGCCCGGACGTGCAAGTTTCACCGCCGTTTTGATAGCTTGACGGCGATCGGGGATAACCAAGGTATCGGCGGATTTATCTGCCGGAATTCCTTGCAGGATATCGTCGATAATTTGACGCGAATCTTCCGTTCTGGGATTATCGTCGGTAACCACAATCAAATCACTCCACAATGCCGCCGTCTTACCCATCAAAGGACGTTTGCCTTTGTCGCGATCGCCGCCGGCGCCGAAAACCGTAATGATTTTCCGTCCTTCGGGCCGTATTTCGGCCACACTTTTCAAAATTTTCTCCAAAGCGTCGGGCGTATGCGCATAATCGACAATACCGATTTTTCCGTCGGCGGAAATGATTTTTTCCAACCTTCCCTTGACACCTTCCAAAGTGCTCAGCAAGAGCAAAGCTTCGTCTTCCGGCATACCCGACAATACGGCCGCGGCATAAACGGCCGTCAGATTATAGGCATTGAAAGTCCCGGTGAGCGGCGTCCACACTTCCTTGCGGTTGATTCGCAACAACATACCTTCGAAATCCATCTCGACAATCTCGGTTTTGAAATCGGCCGGATTGCGCAAACCGTAGGTATATTTGGCGGCACGCGTATTCTGCAACATAAAAAGGCCGTTCTTATCGTCAATATTGGTCAGAGCGAATGCCGTGGACGGCAGCATATCGAAAAAGCGCTTTTTCGTATCGCGATACCGGATAAAACTGCCGTGATAATCGAGATGGTCACGCGTAAGATTGGTAAAAATTCCGCCTGCAAACCGCAAGCCCGCTATACGCCCCTGATCGATACCGTGCGAACTGACTTCCATAAAAACATATTCGACACCTTCGTCCTTCATATTTTTCAGTAGCGCATACAAATCAATCAAGCCCGGCGTCGTATTCACCGAAGGCAAAGTTTTATCGTCGATTTTGATTTCCACGGTGGATATCAATCCGGCCTTGAAACCGGCTTTTTGAAATAAGCGGTAAGCCAAGGTGGCCACGGAAGTTTTTCCGTTGGTTCCCGTAACACCAATCAAATGCAAATCTTCCGAAGGATTTCCGTAGAACCATTGCGCCAACGCGGGCAAAATCCTGCGCGTATCCTTCACGACGACATTCAGCTTTCCTCCGGGCAGATTTTCCACCGCCCGCTCCGATACGATCACCGCCGCGCCTTTTTCCAAAGCCTTGTCGATATAGCGGTGTCCGTCAGCGGAAAAACCTTTCACCGCAACGAACAAAGCGCCGGGAATCACCTTGCGCGAATCGTCCGTTACAAGCGTAACATCCCCTTCGAAAGATCCGTTGACCGCCAACGGAACCCAAGCATCGATAATATGACGGGAAAGTTTTTTCATCGGATCAGGCTTTTGTTTTCGTCCGTCGAAGCTTTGACAATGACCGTATCGGGAACCAAGCCCTGAATTTGCTCGGCTATGCGCATAAAAACCGTTCCCGCTACCGCATTTCCGTAGTATCCGATACTTTTATCGGGCTTATGCACCACGACAATCATCGAGTATTGCGGTTTGTCATAAGGAAAAAATCCGGCAAACGAAGCAATGTATTGTATGTTATCGGTCCAATATTGCGTTTGCGTGGTCCCGGTTTTTCCGGCAATTTTCACATAAGGCGAATTGATATTTTTGGCCGTTCCTTCCGTTACCACTTTCCGCAACATATATCGCAATTTTTCCAAATTTTTTTTGCTTGCGATATGGCGTTGAATAACTTGCGGACGAAAAGTTTTCACGATCTTATCGCCGTTCCGGTAGGCTTTCACAAACTGCGGACGGTACAAGGTTCCGCCGTTGGCAAACGCATTGTAATAAGCCAACAATTGCATCGGTGTAAATTCGACACCGTAGCCGTAGGACATCATTCCTAGTTTGTAAGGTTTCCAATGTTTTTTATCGTCGGGATTGGGAATTTCCGGCGTACTTTCCCCTTTAATACGCAAGCCCAGTTTCCTGCCGAGCCCGATTTCATCCGTCAGAAAATCGACATATTCGTGCGGATTGTTGCGGTAGAACTTATCGGTCAGTGCAACGGTAAAAATATTCGAACTGTGCGCCAGCCCCTGTGTAAATGTCATTTTGAAGGGCGTTTCGTATTGATGCGCATCGCGTATTTTCAGGTCGTAATAGGGATAAACATTATCACGAATGGTATAGACCGTATTCGTATCGGCCTTTTCCTGTTCGAGCATTGTCAAATAAGTAAAGGATTTGAAAACGGAACCGGGCTCGTAATTTTCATATACGGCATAATTGCGTAATTCCTTGTAGGAACCGTCTTTGGTTTTGCCCAGATTGACCATAGCTTTGACAAACCCGGTGTGCGTATCCATAATGATCACCGTACCGTGATCGGCCTTATATTTTTTCAGTTGCTCCGCCAAAGCTTCATAGGCGATATCCTGAAATTGCATATCGATCGAAAGCACCAAATCCTTCCCGTTCACCGGCTCCACTTCATTGAAATCGTTAACGGGCTTCCAGTATTTCGAATTGATTTTTTGCTTGATCCGTTCGCCGTCCTTGCCGCGCAAAACATCGTCATAGGCACCTTCGATACCGTATTTTATTCTGTCGTTGGAAACCCCTAACGTACGCCTCAATAAATCCCCGAAAGGATAGGAACGTGAAGTTTTTATTTCATAAACCATCCCGCCTTTGATACGGCCTTTGCGGAAAATAGGCAGGTTTTTGATTTTGTTGAAAACCGCATAGGACAAATCCCTGCCGATAAGCAGGTAGCGGATATGTTTTTTCCTGCGGTTGATCAATTGTTTTTTCCAATAGGCAACGTCTTTACCCACGTATTTACTCAGTCCGCGCGCCAAAGCATCCACCTTGGCATAATATTCCTTGTCGGAATGCATCGCCACGGGATCGAACCAAACGGTGTATTTGGGCACATTAAAGGCCAATAATTGTCCGTCGGAACTCCATATTTTTCCGCGCTCGGCTTTCACTTTAAAACTCCGCACGCTGTATTTACGGGCCAATTGACGATAATGCGCACCTTGTATCGTCACCAAATTAAACAATTGGATACCTATCAATACGGCCACACCCGCCACCGGAAGCAGCAGCAGGTAGATACGCAAATTGATATGTCGCCATTGTTTATTCATCCTTCACCACAATCATTTTCGGATTTCTTTTGGGCAATATAAACCCTTTGTCTTTCAACCGGTTATAGACATTCAACCGCAGTTGTCGCTTCATCAACCGGCTTTTGAGCATCACATATTCGGCTTTGAGTTTGCGGTTCTCCGAAACCAAACGGTACATTTTCCTGGCTTTTTGCTCGGACAAATGGCTCAAACCGACGCTCACCATACCATATATAAATAATAGGAATAAATAGGTCCATAATTTTTTGGCCTTGCCTTCGGTCAGGGAATCCCAGCGGAAAATACTTTTTTGTCCGGCTTTACTCATATTGTTCGATTTTTTCGGCTACACGCAATTTGGCACTCCTCGCCCGCGGATTACGGGCAATTTCTTCCGCATCCGGCTTGATTACCGGTCCCGCTTTCCGGAAAGGTTTCAGCACGTTTCCGTAAAAATCCTTCACCTGACGGTCTTCGAAGTTACCGCTCCGGATAAAATGTTTCACCAGGCGGTCTTCCAACGAATGATAGGTAATCACCGCCAACCTGCCGCCGGGACGTATTACTTCGGCGCTCTGCTTCAATAATTCCATTAGCGCATCCAATTCCCCGTTCACTTCGATACGCAAGGCCTGAAATACCTGCGACAGAAATTTGTTCCGGCGTCGAGGCGGCGCAAAACGTTCAACGATTTTGATTAATTCTTCCGTCGTATCAATAGGTTTCTCCGAACGCTGACGAATAATTTCCCTGGCTATCCGCCCTGCCGCAGACAGTTCGCCGAACATTTTCAGTATGCGCGCCAGTTCTTCTTCGGGATATTCATTCACCACGTGCCAAGCCGTTTTCTCTTGCCCGCGATTCATACGCATATCCAGTTTTCCGGGAAAACGGTAACTGAACCCGCGGTAATCCGCATCGATTTGGTGGGACGAAATCCCCAAATCCGCCAACAATCCGTCGATTTGCCTAATGCCGCGAAAGCGCAAATGATTTTTCAAAAAACGAAAATCCGCCGGGATCAACTCAAATCGCGGATCATCCGGCACATTGGCCTCCGCCTCGGAATCTTTGTCGAAAGCCAATAATTTTCCTTTCTCGCCCAAACGCGACAATATTTCACGCGAATGACCGCCGCCTCCGAAGGTGGCATCCACATAAATGCCGTCCGGACGAATGCGCAATGCATCCGTCGCCTCCCGCAACAATACGGGGACGTGATATGTGGCGCCTTCCTTATTCATCGAATTCGCGTTCGTCGTTATTGAGGAGTTTTTCCATCAAATCCGGGAATTCATCTTTGTTTTCTTCCCAGAATTGCTCGTATTTGTCCTTATCCCAGATTTGCAAAATATTTCCTTCGGAAGCGATGACCACTTCCTTTTTCAACCCCATTACCTTGATCAAATCCTTGGGAATTTGCAATCGTCCGTGCGTATCGAACGAAACCAGCCGTGAGCCGGCGTTGATCAACGAAATCAATTTGACTTTTTCGCGCGAAGTTTTCTTTACCTTCAACAATTGTTGCATCCAATTTTCCCATTCGGCACGAGGATGCAATTCCAGATTATCGAAAAAAGTAGCCCGCCGGAGCACAAAACCCTCATGCTCAATATCTTTCAATTGTTCACGCAGCCCTTTCGGAATCATTATCCTTCCGTGGCCGTCCAATTTGGCATAATATGTACCGATCAAAATCTTCATCCGGCAAGTACCGCTTTATGCCCCAAAGATAATATTTTTTACCTTTTTTTACCATATTTTACCTTTT
>CAYUQW010000019.1:8988-13610 GCA_964446985.1 uncultured Flavobacteriaceae bacterium | reverse complement strand
AAGAAAGCGAGCCCTGGATGAAGAAATTTGCCCAAATGAGGCCCTCGGACCATAGAGCGATGGCCTATAAAGCAAATCCGGGATATTTGGTTAAAATCCTTGATAAAACCAGGAAAAAATTCGTTGTTACGGAAATGACCTCTCTCAAATCGGATTACTCCGATTATGCTCCGCGTGTGAAAAACGATAAATTTTATTTCGTTTCGCACCGCGTATTATCACGTAAAAACAAATGGGACGGGCAACCTTTCGGCGATATTTTCGAAGCCGATTTCATAGACGGCGTACCTTCCAACATCCGCCAAATCGAAGGTGATGTAAATTCCAAATACCATGAAGGACCTTTCTCCTTCTCCCCCGACGGAAATACCATTTATTTCACGCGCAATAACTACGACCGCAAAGTAAAAGTTGACAGTACGGACATCAGCCGTTTGAAAATTTATCAAGCCCAATGGAACGGAGAAAAATGGGTCAACGTTCAGGAATTGCCTTTTAACAGCGATTACTTCGACACGGCTTTCCCTTCCGTAACATCCGACGGAAAACGTATGTATTTCAGTTCCAACCGCCCGGGCGGTTACGGACAATCCGACATTTGGTATGTGGATATACACAATGACGGTACTTTCGGTAAACCGGTACATCTCGGACCGGAAATCAATACGGAAGGTCGCGAAGATTATCCTTATTTCGTGGACAATACCTTGTATTTCTCCTCCGACGGATGGATGGGCTTGGGCGGTCGAGATATTTTCGCTTCCAAATTTGTTGACGGAAAATTCTCACGAGCCCGAAACCTCGGTATTCCCGTTAACAGCGGTAAAGACGACATTACATTCGTGTATTATCCCGATATGAAAAAAGGCTATATGGCCAGCAACCGGGATGCCAAACAATACGGAGATTTCAATATTTACGAATTGAAACCCATTCAACCCGTTTTCGACGTTTTGATTTCTGCCGTTGTAAAAGATGCCAAAACGCATAAACCCATCCCCAATGCCGTTGTTACGTTGACGGACGATGCAGGCAACCCTATGGGAACAAAAACGGCCAATGAAAACGGTGAAGTGGATTTTCTGATTGACGGAGGAAAAACCGTGATTCTCGAAGGACGTGCCAATGATTACGAAAACGCCAAAGTTACCGTACCCGGCACCTATGACGAAGGCGTGGATGTGGATATCAATCTGAATCCGATCGAAAAAATCATTACGGCGGAACAACTCAATATCAAGCCTATCTACTTCGATTTCGACAAGTGGAACATCCGTCGCGACGCAGCCTTCGAACTGGATAATGTCGTGGAAGCGATGAAAAAACATCCCGAACTGAAAATCCACGTCGTATCGCATACCGATTGCCGCGGACCGAAAGCCTATAACCAGAAACTTTCCGAAAAACGGGCAAAAGCCACCGTTCAATATATCGTATCCAAAGGTATTGACGAATCACGGCTGACTTGGGAAGGTCGCGGTGAAGAAGACCCGAAAGTAAAATGTAAATCCTGTGCGGCTTGTACCAAAGAACAACATCAGGAAAACCGCCGTTCGGATTTCCTCATCGTCCAACCTGACAAAGAAGGACAACAAGGTTCCGGTAACCAAGACACTTCCGGACAGTCCGAATAACATTCTCTCTCACCATTTAAATAATTGTTGCGGGGAAATCTTCGATTTCCCCGCAACTGTTTTTTGACAGACCGGATTTATCCGCTATCTTTGTAAATACACAAGCATCGAACAGTCCGTTATGAAAACCGTAGATGATATTTCCTTTCACAACCAAAAAGCCCTCGTTCGCGTCGATTTTAATGTCCCGTTGAACGAACAAGGACAAGTCACCGACGATACGCGTATCCGGCGCGCATTACCTACCGTCAACAAAATATTGCAAGACGGCGGAAGCGTGATCCTTATGAGTCATCTTGGACGACCCAAAGGTCCCGATCCGAAGTTCAGCCTGCAACATATTGTTCCCGTTTTGGAAAAACTATCGGGCCGGAAAGTGGTTTTCGTTCCCGAAGTAACCGGAAAAAAAGCAACGGAAACAGCATCCGGACTCAAACCCGGCGAAGTGATGCTTTTGGAAAATCTGCGTTTCGACCCGCGCGAGAAAAAAGGCGACGAAAATTTCGCCAAAGAACTGGCCGCCTTGGGCGATGTTTATGTTAACGACGCTTTCGGTACGGCACACAGAGCACATGCCAGCACGGCCGTGATTGCCAAGTTTTTTCCGGGAAATAAATACGCGGGATATCTGCTTGCTTCGGAAGTAAAAAATATCAAAAAGGCCTTGGAAGAAGGGAAACATCCCGTTACGGCCATTATCGGTGGCGCCAAAGTTTCCTCCAAAATCAAGGTATTGGAAAATCTGTTGGATAAAGTGGACAACCTGATCATCGTCGGCGGAATGGCTTTTACCTTCCTCCGCGCTTTGGGATACGACACCGGGAAGTCGCTTACGGAAGAAGATATGATACCGCTGGCCCGGAAAATTCTGGACGAAGCCAAGGCAAAGGGCGTAAACGTCATCCTGCCGGTCGATTTGGTTATTGCCGACAAATTTTCTCCCGATGCCAAAACCGGGATTGTTCGTGCGGATAAAATTCCCGACGATTGGATGGGATTGGACATCGGCCCGGAAAGCATCCGGAAAATGTCGGATGTCATCCGCCAATCCAAAACCGTTATTTGGAACGGTCCGGCCGGCGTTTTCGAATGGGAACCTTTTTCCAAAGGAACCGTTGCTATCGGAAAAGCAGTAGCGGATGCTACACGGAACGGTGCCTTCTCTTTGGTGGGCGGCGGCGATTCCGTGGCAGCCGTAACCAAAGCCGGATTGGCCGATAAAATCAGTTATATCTCCACCGGAGGCGGCGCGATGATTGAGATGCTCGAAGGGAAAACATTGCCCGGTATCGCCGCATTGGAATAATTTTCCGTATTTTAGCCCGTTAGCCTAAAAAAGACTTATGAAGAAGATAAGCATTAAGCAAGTTATGTTCCCGTTTATTTTCATGCTGTTATTTATGACATCAACGGCACAGGAAACGGAAAACCAATCCCCGGATTCGGTTCAATATATTAAAGATCCCACTTCATATACACTGAAAGATATCGACAGCTTGCAAAAAATCGACAGCCTGTGGTACACGGCTTATTATAATCCGGATTGGGATCACGACATTTGGGACAAGCCCGATTCCGTCCAAGTACCGGTCACCTTGGATACAACCGTATTGAAAAAACAAATTGCCGACCTGAATGCCAAAACCCAAATCGACATTGTTTATCATCCCGCCTTGGTTTCGACCATTCAATATTTCCTGACAAAAAAGAAAAAGTATCTCGAAAAACTCTTCGGCATCGCGGAAAGTTATTATTACCCGATGTTCGAAGAAAAATTGATGAAATATCAAATCCCGTTGGAAATCAAACATTTGGCCATCATAGAATCGGCATTGAATCCGCGGGCACAATCCCGTATGGGCGCCACCGGTTTGTGGCAATTTATGTATTTCACCGGCAAACGCTACGGTTTGGATATGACGTCATACCTTGACGAACGCATGTCCCCCGAACGTTCCACCGAAGCGGCCGCCAAGTTGTTGGACGATCTCTACGGCCTTTTTGACGACTGGAATTTGGTGCTGGCCGCCTATAATTCGGGTCCCGGCAATGTTACCAAAGCCATCCGGCGCTCGGGCGGATATAAAAACTATTGGAATCTGCGTCCCTTTCTGCCACGCGAAACCGCCGGATATATCCCGCAATTTCAAGCGGTTTGGTTTTTGTACGAATACCGGAAATATTACGGCATAACCCCCGAGAAACCCGCCTATTCGTTCCTGCAAACCGACACCATCCAAGTACGCAAAACCGTTTCCTTCGACCAACTTCACCGCATTTTGCACATCCCCGTCAAAGAATTGGAATTTCTCAATCCGCAATACAAACTGGACATCGTCCCTTATGTCCCCTCGAAAAAATATGCAATAAGACTTCCTCATCGATATGCCGGCATTTTTATTGCCAACGAACCGGAAATCTATGCTTTCGTCGAAGCGGAATGGAATGCCAAGGAAAAACCTTTGCCCGAATATTACAAGCTACCGACCTATCATTACTACCGTGTCCGCCCCGGTGATTATCTGGGAAAAATCGCGTTGCGTTATCATACGTCCGTCAGAAAAATTATGCGGTGGAACCACCTGAGAAGTACGCGGTTACACATCGGACAAAAACTGAAAATTTATACGAGAACACCTGTATTTACACAAGTAGCAACGAAAACAAAATCTTCAAAAAGAGCAAGCAAAAACAAAAAAATAATATATCATACCATAAAACCCGGTGATTCTTTATGGAACATCGCCAAAAAATACCGCGTTTCGGTACGGAATTTGATGCGATGGAATGGGTTGAAATCGAATAAACTGCAACCCGGAAAAAGATTGAAAATATACCGGATATGAAAAAATCATATATACTCCTTGTCGCTGTTTCAGGCATCTTCCTGCTATTGGGCGGATGCCGGAATTACGAACCCGTCAAACCGGATTCCATCGGCAAAATCAATAACCTGCTTATCGTTGTTCCCAACGAAGATTGGAAAGG
>CAYUQW010000019.1:0-8888 GCA_964446985.1 uncultured Flavobacteriaceae bacterium | reverse complement strand
CCATCGGCAAAATCAATAACCTGCTTATCGTTGTTCCCAACGAAGATTGGAAAGGACCTTTGGGGGATACGTTACGTCATATCTTTGCCCGGGACGTCGATGTTCTTCCGCAACGGGAACCGCTTTTCGACCTGTATCAAACCGACCCGGCATATTTCAATGCAAAATTCGATATCCTGCGCGATATCCTGATTATACAAAGAGGCAAAAAAAACGGCCTGAAATTTATCCATGATAAATATGCCGTTCCGCAACTCATTGTTTATCTCGAAGGAAAATCCACCGGAGATTTGTATAAACTTCTCGATAAGCACAGCGAGCAGATCATAGACTCTTTTAAAACAATGGAGAAAAAGGTACTGCTTTCCCGTTACTCGAAAAAAGATTGGATAAACACCGATTCCATCCGGAAAAGCTTGCATATCGACATTAAAATTCCCCAAGGATTTAAGAAAATCATTGCCAAAGACGGTTTCTTCTGGTACCGCGAAGATTTACCCGACGGAAGCAAAAACATTTTGCTCTATTCGGTACCGCTGACCAATCTCGACTCCCTCGCCGCCAATATTCCTAAAATCAGAGACAGCATTGGAAAAAAATACATTCCCGGCCCCCTGCCGAACACGTGGATGGTTACCGAAAAAGGATTTTCTCCCGTGCAACACAAAGTCCGTTTCAACGGATTTACAGCCGTCGAAAGCCGCGGATTGTGGGAAGTGGAAAACGATTTTATGGGCGGCCCCTATCTGAATTACATTATTCCCCTGCCGAAGTATCACAAGGCCGTAATTGCAGAAGGATTTATCTATTTACCGGCCGATAACAAAAGAAATATGCTTTTGGAACTGGAAGCTATTCTTCAAACAATCAAAAGGGCGGATTAATAAAAATCCGGCAATTAATCCTCTTTGTTGTCTTCGGACGAAGGTTTATCGTCATCCTTGGTAGCGTTTTTAAACTCTTTGATACCGGTACCCAAACCACGCATCAGTTCGGGAATTTTTCTTCCGCCGAATAACAACAAAATAATAATACCGATCAAAATAATTTCCTGTGCGCCAAACATTCCGAGAGGTAGAACAATAAAACTCATCGTTTCTATTTTTCTGCTAAAATACGAAATATTTTTGCAATCATATCATACCTTTCACTGTTTATGTCACGGGATAAAAAAATATCGTATTTTTACCGTGTTGAATAAATATGTATGAATATGATTTCCACGATACATACACCGCAATATTATATGGATTTGGAAGCCCGCTACGGCGCGCATAATTACCACCCGCTCCCGGTGGTACTGAGCAAAGGAAAGGGTATATATGTTTGGGATGTCGAAGGGAAACGCTACTACGATTTTCTCTCGGCTTACTCGGCCGTAAACCAAGGTCACGGACATCCGCGAATCGTAAAAGCACTGAAAGAACAAGCCGAAAAACTGGCGCTGACTTCCCGGGCTTTTTACAATGACAAACTCGGACCTTACGAAAAATATATCACCGAATATTTCGGCTACGACAAGGTTCTTCCGATGAATACGGGTGCCGAAGGCGTGGAAACCGCCATCAAACTGGTACGCAAATGGGGATACGAAAAGAAAGGTATTCCCGAAGGAAAAGCCAATATCATTACGGCCCGCGGGAATTTCCACGGCCGGACGGTGACGATTATTTCGTTTTCTACGGATCCCGAGGCCAAAGGCGGTTTCGGACCGTACACGCCCGGATTTACAAGCATTCCCTACAATGATTTGAATGCCTTGGAAGATGCCCTCAAAGCCAATCCCGATACTGTCGCTTTTCTCGTCGAACCCATCCAGGGAGAAGCCGGCGTTAATGTTCCCGACGACGGCTATTTGGCCGGGGCCAAAAAATTATGCGAACAATACGGATGTTTGCTCATTGCCGATGAAATTCAGACGGGAATCGCCCGTACGGGTAAATTACTTGCATCCTATTATGACAATGTCCGTCCCGACGTGCTGATTCTCGGAAAGGCACTCTCCGGCGGTGTTTATCCCATCTCCGCCGTCCTTGCCGATGATGATGTTATGCTGAGCATCAAACCGGGGCAACACGGGTCCACCTTCGGCGGCAATCCCGTTGCCGCTACCGTAGCCGTTGAAGCTTTGCAAGTGGTGAAGGATGAAAATCTGGCCGAAAATGCGTTCAAAACGGGACAAATTTTCCGGGAAACATTGAAGAAAAAAACCGCAGGCAATCCGTTGGTCAAACAAATTCGCGGAAAAGGGCTTTTGAATGCGATGGTGATCAACGATTCGCCCGAGAGCCAAACCGCCTGGAACATCTGCCTCAAACTGGCCGACAAAGGTTTGCTCGCCAAACCCACACACGGAAACATCATACGATTTGCGCCGCCGCTGGTCATAACCGAAGATGAGATCCTCGATGCCGTGGACATCATTGCCGAAACGCTAAACACCTATGACCAAACACATTCATAACAGACCGAAAAACATACAGGCTTTTTATTATGCAATCATCATGACCACCGCCGGACTGCTGGTATGGGAAAAAGCCAAACCCGACAAAGAGGAAAGACTTTGGTTCCTGTTGCTGGGGCTTTTCGTGATGATTTGGGCCTATTTCAAAGCCACCAGAAACTGGGCGTATGACAATCCGAAACCCAAGCCGGGAGAAGAAGAGCAATCCGGCAAACCAGAATATGAAATCAAAAACCCGGATATCCCCGACCTGACAACATTGGCCGATAAGTTGGAAAAAAAATCAAAGGATTCACCATAGCCTATGTCCGATACTTCGAAACAATATGATACCATTATAGAAAAAGCGGAAAAAATTTTTACCGCCAAAATGCACGATTACGGCCCTTCTTGGCGTATCCTCCGCCTGCCCGCCCTGACCGATCAGATGTATATCAAGGCAAAACGGCTGCGTCAAATCCAACAAACCGGTAAAACCCTCGTAAACGAGAAACCGGAGGATGCCTTCCTGGCATTGGTCAATTATGCGGCAATGGCATTGATACAACTGGAAAAAGGCGTAGCGGAAGAACCGGATATGGGTCGGGAAGAAGCCCTGCGGGAATACCGTAAACAAATCAAGGCGAGCAAAGAGTTGATGCTGAAAAAAAACCACGACTACGGAGAAGCCTGGCGGGATATGCGCATATCATCGATGACCGATTTGATTCTACAAAAACTTCTTCGTATCAAACAAATCGAGGAAAACCGGGGAAAAACCCTCATATCCGAAGGTGTCGAAAGCAATTATCGCGATATTCTTAACTATGCCGTTTTTTCCCTTATTCTGATGTTACTCGAAGGAAAACCGATGGATTGATTTGTACTTTCCTACCGTATTTTCAGTAGTAATTAAGTATAAGAGCATTACATAATCAACCGTACACCTCCCAATTCTTCCAAGCGGTAAGGGAATTTCTCATCCGGCGATCCGATGAACATAAAATTAATCGGGATTTTCCATTCCTTGGACAGTTTCCGGATCAACTCGGGACCGAATTCGCCTTCCACCGTTACGAATTCCACTTTTATCTCGGGATATTCTTCGTCCAAAAATTTGATATAATCCAATAATTGCTGCGGTATTTTTTCGCCCGGCTTGACCACTTTTACAATCTTGACTTTCTTGGTATGTTCGTTATCCCGGATATAGAGCATCGCCTTGTTCAGTGTGGCAATGCTTTTGCCTTTGGTAAAGAAAACGAATTCCTGGCTGTTGATATCGTCAATCAATTGGGTAATACTCTTATTCAAATTGATGAAAAACTTGCGTATGGGTTCAAAAATCGATTGCAATATGGAGAGCAAAAATTTCAGGATCATCGTACGGTTCAGCATGATCATCACGAAAATAAATGCGGGTATGAAATATATCAGAAAAACCTCCCAGTTGGGTAAGCTGTTTTTATCTTCGGGCGGCATAACGATATTGCCTGTCAATGCTATCAAAACAGCCGTCATCGCCGTAATAACCCCCAACCAAGGAGCCCTTTCGGGTGCAGGCAAATGCTTGCGTTTTACTTTCAACAAAATATTACCCAAAGCAAACAGGAACATTACCGAAAGGAAAGAAATGGTATAAACACCCGCCAATGTCTTAACGTTTCCGCGGGTAAGCCAGAGGATTGACAAGTTTAACAAGAGGAAAAAGATAATAATCCTGTATGAAGCGTTGTGCTTGTTCTTTTTCAGGAAGTAATTGGGCATAATGCGGTCGAGGGTCATCCTTTCGAGCAAACCGGTAACACCGATATAACTCGTCAAAACGGCACCGGACAAAACCAAAAACGCATCCACGGAAATCAGGACAGCCAGCCATTCGCCGCCGGATAATTCGCCCAATTTCGTCAATAATGTTTCTTTGTATTGTTCCTTGATTTCAACAATGGGAAGTGCCGTAAGCGCCAAAAAGGCCATCAAAGGGTTGAGAATACTCACGACAACCCACATATTCCGCAAAGTTTTACGGAAAACGCCCGGGGCTTGTTCTTCGACAAAGTTGGCCGAGCTTTCAAAACCGGAAATTCCCAGCATCGAAGCGGCAAAACCGAAAAAGATTGCCGTCAGAACACCTTCCTCGGGTTCCATATGCCAATTCTCCCAAAAAATGCCCATACCGTGACGGGCAATAAAGATAACCAGGAAAATAATCAATAAAACCATCGCCGTCAAATGGAACAGGAAAATCGTAATGGCCACCTTGGACGATTCTTTGATACCCATAATCGCCAAGCCGGCAAAAATCGACAGCAAAACAGTTGTCAGGAGCAAAATGACAAAATTAATGTGCGCATCGGGAATACCCAAGGAATTCAGTATGGCTTGATTCCAAGCCTCCACTTGCCGGTGAAACAGTTCGGTGATATAGTGAATGGCTTCGTTGGCAGAAATCACGGCCGTAGCCATATAAGACAGCAAGGTAAACGTGGCCGCCCAGGAAGCCAAACGTTTGCTCGTCGTATTCAGCAAGGCGTTGTAAGCGCCACCGTTCAAAGGCAATGCACCCACAACTTCGCCGTAAATTTTACGGAATAAATACAAGATAAAAGCGACTATCAACAAGGTAATCCACGCATATTTTCCCGCAAAAGCAATGGCCAGCGCCGAAACATACAACACGGAGGAACTGATATCGTTCCCGCTGATGGCCGTTGCTTCCAATTCATTAAGTTTCTTATGCTTAATGGGTTCCGAAAAAATTTCTTTACTTTCTGCTGCCATATATCAAAAAATTAATATGTTGCGAATTTATAAAAAAATTGGCAGTTTCTCTGCGGTTGTAAAATTTACCTGTCGAATGCCTCGACGTAGCGTAGATATCGCTCCCAATCTTCCCAAAAACCCGGATAGGATTTATCGACGTTGCCGGGGTCGGAAATCCGTAATTCCTTATGCAATAACATAAGCGGAGCAAAAGCCATATTCATCCTGTGATCCCGGTAGGTTTCGATTGTTTTATTATGCAAATCCAAATTTCTTGCGCTGTCGATTTGCAAATAATAGTCACCTGATCGTACTTCAACACCTAATTTTTTCAGTTCATTGTGCATAGCGGATATCCGGTCGGTTTCTTTGATACGCAAAGTTTTGAGTCCGTTTAATCGGCAAGGCACATTCAGGGCCGCACAGGTTACGGCAATCGTTTGTGCCAAGTCGGGACAAGGCTTACAGTCCGCCAAATAACATCCGTGAAACCACCAATGCGGATTTTTTTCCAGTAAAATTCCGCCCTCCATAAAGGTTGTTTTCACCCCGAACACCCGGAAAGTGTTCCTTATCCTGCTATCGCCTTGTATAGAATTTTCATCGAAATAACGCAGAAAAACGGGCTTTCCCGAAATAGCCGTTGCTTCATAAAAATAAGAAGCGGAGGACCAGTCGCTTTCCACAACGAAGTCTTTTTTCTTCAATGTACGAAGGGGCTTGACAAGAACCCCGTCGTCCGAAACAATTACATCGGCTCCCGCTTCCCGTAGCAACATTGCGGTCATTTTCCAATAGGGCTTGGATACGCTTCGTCGCGTATTAAAACGGATATGCAAACCTTCGGGCATTGCCGGTGCAATCAGCATCAATGCAGTGATAAACTGGCTGCTGACACGCTCGTCGATTTGCACCGTATTTCCTTTGGGAACGGCCGGATAAACGCGTAACGGCGGATAACCTTCCGCCTCCGTGTATTCGATTTTGGCGCCAAGGGAACGCAAAGCTTCCGCCAAGGGACCTACCGGCCGTTGTTTCATACGTTCCGTTCCCGTAAGCAATACCGGTTTGCCCGTATGGAAAGCCAAATAGGCCAAGGAAAACCGCATTGCCGTTCCGGCGTCCCGCACATCAATGATATCGGCTTTTTCTTCGAGGGCCTTTTTCAATAAAACGGTATCGCGCGCAACGGAAAGCCTGTCAATGCGTATATCCGGGAACAATGCCTGCAAAACCAACAAGCGGTTGGAAATGCTTTTGGAGGACGGAATTTGTATTTCGAGAACGGGCTGTTCAGGCACGGCCGGTCATTTTCAGGTAATCTTCTTCGGAAATAACGGGAATGCCCAATTGCTTCGCCTTGGCCATTTTTGAGGGACCGGGCTTTTCCCCCGCCAACAGGTAATCGGTGCTTTTGCTGACGGAACTTGCCACAACCCCGCCGTGCCTTTCGATATCTTCTTTGATTTCGTCGCGCGAAAAATGTTGAAAAGTTCCGCTGACCACGAATTTTTTACCGCCCAGCACATTTTCCGCAGGCGAAGTTTGTTCGGCTTGCATTTTCAGTCCGGCCTTTTTCAGTTCCTCAATCAATTTTCTGTTGTCGGGATTACGGAAAAATTCCACGATACTCCGGGCCACTTTTTCGCCTACGTCTTCCACTTGCGTCAATTCTTCTTCGGAGGCCTGCATCAACCGGTCAATCGATCCGAATGCGCGCATCAGTTTGGCCGCCGTCGATTCACCCACGTGTTTGATACCTAATGCATACAACAGTTTTTCGGCCGGCCGCTGCTTGGATTTCTCAATACCTTTCAGGATATTTTCCGCCGTTTTGTCGCGAATGCCTTCGAGTTTCAACAAATCTTCCTTGGTCAGTTTGTAGATATCGGCGGGATTTTTCACCAATCCTTCGTTATACAGCAATTTAATCGTTTCCTTGCCCAATCCTTCGATATTCATGGCATCACGGCTGACAAAATGTTCCAGAGCCGCCACTTGTTGCGGTGCACATCCGGCCGTATTGACGCAGTAATAATTGGCGTCTATCTTCACCAAAGGCGTATGACACACCGGGCAGGTATGGATAAATTCAATCGGTTTGGCCCCCGGTTTTCGCTTGGATTTGTCCACACCGACGACCTGCGGGATAACCTCTCCGGCTTTTTCCACAAAAATCGTATCGCCCTCGTGCAGATCCAAAGCTTTCATGATGTCTTCGTTATGCAGCGAAGCACGTTGCACCACCGTTCCGCCCAAAACCACCGGCTCGAAAATGGCCACGGGCGTAACTTTTCCGGTTCGTCCCACCTGAAAATCGACACGTATCAATTTCGTGGCTTTGCGTTCGGCCGGAAATTTATAGGCAATGGCCCAACGCGGATATTTGGCCGTAAAACCCAATTTTTCCTGCTTGTCAAACTCATTGACCTTGATGACGATACCGTCGGTACGGTAGGGAAATTGGAAACGTTTGACTTCCCAAATGTTGATAAAATCAAAAACTTCCTGCAAGTTATGCGCCAAGGTAAACCCGTCTTCGGGAACAAAAAATTTCCATTCCCGTAATTTTTTCAGGGCCTCGTATTGTGTTTTAACAGGCAATTTGTCGCCCAACATTTGCCAGGGAATAAAATCCAGTCCGCGGCGCGCCACTTCCTTGCTGTCTTGCAATTTCAAGGTTCCGCTGGC
This sequence comes from uncultured Flavobacteriaceae bacterium, assembly GCA_964446985.1. Classification (GTDB taxonomy): domain Bacteria; phylum Bacteroidota; class Bacteroidia; order Flavobacteriales; family Flavobacteriaceae; genus JAADED01. Next base: position 991 of record CAYUQW010000019.1, on the reverse strand, counting down.
CAAATTTCTGGGATTCATATAGGTGGTTTCGCCCGCTTTTTTCCGTTCATTGTTGATTTTCTCGAAATTTTCTTCCGACATCAAAACCTCGCCGCGCACAAACAATTCCTGCGGCACACCGGGATCATCGATAACCAAAGGAAGTGTGCGAATCGTCCGGGCATTGTTGGTAACTTCATCGCCCTGCTCACCGTCGCCGCGCGTTATGGCTTCGACCATCTTGCCGTTTTGGTATTCCACACTCAACGAAGTACCGTCATATTTCAGTTCCACCGAATAGGTATAATCATCGCCCAAAGCTTTCCGTATCCGCGCATCCCAATCCTTCAAGTCCTCGAAAGAATAGGAATTGTCCAAAGAATACATCGGATATTTATGCTTCTTCGTAGGGAAAATTTTCGTCACACTGCCCCCCACCCGCTGCGTAGGCGAATTGGGATCGTAAAATTCGGGATATTCCTGCTCCAATTTCTCCAACTCCTTCATCAACATATCAAATTCATAATCGGAAATACTCGGCCGGTCCAACACATAATATTCGTAGTTATACCGGTGCAACAACTTTCGGAGTTCCTCAATGCGCTTTTTGGCTTGTTCCTTGGTCATGATACACAATTTAATTATGTAAAATTACCACAATATCAAAGATTATACAAGGATTTGGGTTTGATCTCGTTTCTTCCCGGATTTTATATTACGGGGCACTATGTGATATATTTTTTCATTAAAAACGGATAAAACAATTCAACGTTCATTACATTTGTCGCGATCCGGTTCGAAAAAAACCTTTATTTTTACACGGGAACACAAGAAGTTATTTCTATGAACAAGCAAACTATATATCAACGTTTGGAAAACATGCAATCGAAAATACATCGCGACCCCACGCGCGAACAAATGATTATCGCCGCCGTGGAAAACCGCGAAGCCATCATTAGCGAAAGCGGCGCATTGGCCACTTGGACACCGCGTGAATCCACGGGACGGAGCC
>CAYUQW010000018.1:3719-13610 GCA_964446985.1 uncultured Flavobacteriaceae bacterium | reverse complement strand
GCCCGAAATATTTCCGTATTTTTGCACGATATTAAAAAAGAGAAAATCATAGATGTTAAAAGTTCAGGATTTATCCATTCAATTCGGAAAACGTGTTCTGTTCGACGAAGTTAACGCACAATTTACCAAGGGCAATTGTTACGGTATTATCGGCGCCAACGGTGCGGGGAAATCCACTTTCCTGAAAATTTTGTCCGGCGAACTCGATCCGACAACCGGACAGGTGATTTTGGAAAAGGGCAAACGTATGTCGGTTTTGGAGCAGGATCACCATAAATTCGACGATTATATTGTGCTGGATACGGTGATCATGGGCAACCGTGAATTGTATGACATTATGAAGGAAATGGATGCCCTTTATGCCAAGGAAGATTTCGGGGATAAAGATGCCGAACGGGTAGGGGAATTGCAAGTCCGTTTCGAAGAAATGGGCGGATGGAATGCCGAAGCCGAAGCGGCGGCGCTATTGTCAAACCTGGGCGTTCCCGAGGATATGCATTATATGAAAATGAAAGATTTGGAGCCCAAAATGAAGGTGCGCGTTTTGCTGGCACAAGCCCTGTTCGGCAATCCCGACGTGTTGATACTGGACGAGCCTACCAACGATCTCGATTTCGAAACCGTGGCGTGGTTGGAGGATTTTCTGGCCAATTACGAAAATACCGTTATTGTCGTTTCGCACGACCGTCACTTTCTGGATGCCGTTTGTACGCATATCGTCGATATTGATTACGGAAAACTCAATTTCTACACCGGTAATTATTCTTTCTGGTACGAATCCAGCCAGTTGGCGGCACGTCAACGGGCGCAGCAAAACAAGAAAATCGAGGAAAAACGCAAGGAGTTGGAAGAATTTATCCGTCGTTTTTCGGCCAATGTGGCCAAATCGAAGCAAGCGACGGCACGGAAAAAAATGCTGGAAAAGCTGAAAGTGGACGATATCCGGCCTTCGAGCAGACGTTATCCCGGTATTATCTTCGAGCAGGAACGCGAGGCCGGAGACCAAATTTTCGAATGCGAAAATCTGTCCAAATCCCTGGATGACGAATTGCTCTTTGCCAAAGCGGAATTTCGCCTGAACAAAGGCGACAAGGTGTTGCTGCTGTCGAAAGATTCGCGGGCTACCACGGCTTTTTACGAAATTATCAACGACCGGCTGGAGCCCGATACGGGAACCTACCGGTGGGGCGTAACCACCATTCGTTCCTATTTGCCTTATGACAATACGCCTTATTTCGAAGAAGATTTAAGCCTGGTGGATTGGTTGCGCCAATTTGCCAAAACGCAGGAAGACCGCGAGGAAGTCAATTTGCGCGGTTTCCTGGGAAAAATGCTTTTCAGCGGTGAAGAGGCTTTGAAGTCCGTCAAGGTTTTGTCGGGAGGCGAGCGTATCCGCGCGATGTTGTCCAGGATGATGTTGCAACGTGCCAACGTGCTGATGCTGGACGAACCGACCAACCACTTGGATTTGGAAAGTATCCAGGCTTTGAACAATGCTTTGAAGCGTTACAAAGGAACCGTGATGTTCACCACGCGCGACCACGAATTTGCACAAACCGTGGCCAACCGTATCATCGAAATAACGCCCAACGGTGTTATCGACCGCTTGATGACCTTCGACGAATATATGAGCGATCCCAAAATCAAAGCCTTACGGGAAAAAATGTACGATCGCAATAATGGATAAAAAACTGAAAAAACTTACGCCGGATTTATTTGTCTGTTCCGCGGAAACGGATGTCCGCTACCGAGATTTGGACACTTTGGGGCATGTCAACAACGGTGTTTACGTGGCCTATATGGAATTCGGACGGACGGCGTATTTTCACCGGTATTTGGCGGAAGAAATCGATTGGAAAACCAAGGGCTTCGTTATCGGGACCAATCATATCGTCTATGCCAAACCGTTGTATTTGTTCGACAAAGTGAGGATTTTTACGGGGATAGGGAAAATCGGCGAGAAAAGCATAACTGCGGTGCAATTGATTCAAAATCAACGCGGCGACAATATTGCCTATGCCTATTCCGTTTTGGTGGCATTGGATTTTGTTACGGGAAAAACGATTCCGGTTCCGGCGGACTGGAAAAAGAAAATGTCGGATACGGATAAACGCTTGTTGGCATTTTTCCAAAGTTGATACGGAAAAAATGGTATATAATTTGAATGTATAATAAAAAAATCGAATCGAGATGAAAAAATACCGGCTTTTGGTTTTGTTGTTACTTCTTTTGAGTATGTCGATCCGGGCGCAGGACACTATCCGCCTGATTCCGCCGAGAAATTCCAATGTCAAATGGATGATTTTGCGCCGTTTGGTGGGTGCGCGGGCATTGTTCAAAGGTTCGGTGGATCACGTTAGCCGTGGCGGGGCGCTGTTTATTATGGACAAGGATGCGCCGGCGGGAGAATATGCCGTGCAATACGATACGCGACATACGAAAGGATTGCGGTTTATTTACAATCACGAACCGGTGGTTATCCGCTTCAAACCGCACTATGCCGCCTTTGCCGAAGTGTTGAAATCCAAGGAGAACAAAGCCTATTTTGCCTTCCAAAAAGCCGATATCACCGCAATGGTGAAATTCAAAAAGTTGAAGAAACAATATTACAAAACCAAAAATCCGGCCTTGCAAAAAACTTACCGCCGGATGCGTGCGCGTTATTACAAGACTATGGATTCCTTGTTGCGTGTATCGAAAAATTTGATGGCTTATCATTTTATCCAAGGAAAAATCGAATCTTTGCCGCCGAAATTGATGCCCAATGTTCCGGCCTATGTCCGTTATGCCGAAGCGCATTATTTTGATCGTAATGATTTGAACGACAAAGTTTTATATAATTCCGGCATTGTTCACGACCGCGTAAACGAATATGTGTTGCGAATCCCGATGTTCGATTTCGGTTTTGCCAAGAGCCGGCATTACATTCGTCGAATCGATACGGTAATGAAAAAATTGACTTACAATCCTTCGCGCTCGGAGGTTTTGTATAGCCTGATCGATCATTTCAGCACCGAAGATCGCAAGGTGTTGAATCATTTGCTGGCTTATTACAACCGGCTTCCCGGGCGTTACCGCGATACGGTTTTCCTGCACCGGTTGGCCAAGCAACATTATCCGATTAAGGGAGATAAGTTTCCTTTGGAAAAACTGAAGAAGACAGGCAAATTCAAATTGCAATCCAAACCTTATTACCTCTTTGTCTTTTTCAGTTCCGATTGCCCGCATTGTCGTCGCGCGTTACCCAAATTGTATGAAAAAACGAAGAACCTGAAGAATGTTCAAGTGATCAGTATCGGACTGGAAAATACCGAACAACATTGGAAAGATTTCATTAAAAATTTCGGCGGTTGGACCAATTTGCGCGTAATTGCCGACACAGAACCCGATGCTTATCAGGATATCGTACAAAGTTACAATATCGAATATACGCCTACGTATTTCCTCACCGACAGTCATTTGCGCATTTTGGAAAAAGACACGGGCGAAAGTATTGTCAAACGAATAGTCAGATACTTGCAAAAGCATGAGCGATAAACCGAAAAAAATAGGCGATTTGGGCGAATTCGGCCTGATTCGCTATCTCACCGACGATATAAAGATTACGCGGCCTACTACCGTAAAAGGTATAGGAGACGATGCCGCCGTATTGGATTATGCGGACAGGCAGGTGTTGGTTTCCTCCGATATGTTGGTGGAAGGCGTTCATTTCGATCTGACCTATATGCCTTTGAAACATTTGGGCTATAAGGCCGCTGTCGTCAATTTTTCGGATATCTATGCGATGAACGGAACGGCGGAGCAGTTGGTTATCGATTTGGCCGTTTCCAACCGTTTCACTTTGGAAGCCGTCGATGAATTTTATACGGGCGTGAAATTGGCGGCGGAACGTTACGGTGTGGATATTGTCGGCGGGGACACGACTTCGTCGGTGCGCGGAATGATTATTTCCGGAACCGCCGTCGGTGGTGTGGAGAAAGGAAAAGCCGTCTATCGCGACGGGGCAAAACCCAATGAATTGATTGTCGTAACCGGGGATCTGGGAGCGGCTTATCTGGGATTGCAGATTTTGCGCCGCGAGAAGGAAGTCTTTATGGTCAATCCGCAACATCAACCCGATTTGACACCTTATACTTATATCGTTGAACGCCAATTGAAACCCGAAGCCCGGAAAGATGTGGTGGAATGGCTGAAAAAATACGATATTCACCCTACGGCAATGATCGATATTTCCGACGGATTGTCCTCCGAGATCATTCATATTTGCGAAGCTTCGGGATACGGTGCACAGATTTACGAAGACAAAATCCCCATTGCGCTCGAAACCGAAGAAGCCGCCAAAGAGTTCAACCTCAATCCGCTGATTGCGGCACTGAACGGCGGGGAAGATTACGAATTGTTATTTACGATCAAACAATCCGATTACGATAAAATCAAAGATGTTCCCGGATTTTCGATTATCGGACATATCACCGAAGACAAAGGGGCTTTTTTGATTACCAATGCAGGAGAAAAATTGGAATTGAAAGCCCAAGGTTGGAATGCTTTTCTCGACAGACGCCGTGAGGAGGAAAAAAACAAAGAAGCGAAAAACAAAAAAGAAAAATAAACCGCAACCGGATGCCGTTATGGATAACCGGATGACTTTATTCAACATACGCCTATGAACATTATTATTCCTATGGCCGGATGGGGAACCCGTCTGAGACCGCATACGCTCACGACGCCCAAACCGCTTATCAAGGTGGCGGGGAAAAGTATCGTGCAACGTTTGGTGGAAGAAATCGTATCGTCGGTGAATGTGCCGGTGGAGAATATCACCTTTATTATCAAGCCGGAATTTCCGGATTATGTACGTAAAGAACTGCTCGAATTGGCGGCCAAACTCGGGATGCAGGGGCATATCGTCTATCAGAAGGAAGCCCTCGGAACCGCACATGCCGTTTATATGGCCGCGGATTTTCTGGAAGGTCCCGTTTTCATTGCGTATGCCGACACCTTATTCAAGGGGAAAATCACCTTGCCGGAGGATGCTTTTTCGGTGATCGTGGTGAAGGAAGTGGACAATCCCGAACAATTCGGCGTGGTTACCGTAAACGACAGGAACGAAATCGTTTCTTTTGTGGAAAAACCGAAGGAGCCCGTCTCGAATCTGGCCATTATCGGCATTTATTATTTCCGTGAAGGAGAAAAATTACGGGAAGAAATTGCGTTTTTGATCGACAATGACATAAAAAAGTCCGGAGAATACCAACTGACGGATGCACTGTTGAATTTACAGGCAAAAAACCAAATTTTCAAGCCGGCAGGTGTCGATGTGTGGATGGATTTCGGGAATAAAAATGCCGCGGTGGATACCAATGCGCGTGTATTGGATTTTATGTTGCAAGAAGGTGAGATTATGATTGATCCCGGAGCAGAAATTATCGATTCCGAAATAGTGCAACCCGTGTTTATCGGCCGGGGCGTGCGGATAGAAAACAGCATTATCGGGCCGCATGTGAGTGTCGGAGAGGGAAGTAAAATCAGTAGCAGTCGAATTTCCGAAAGTTTGATAGGCGCCGGTAACCAATTGGAAAATTTAAGCATTGACCGTTCGATGATAGGCAATCATACCGTATTGAAAAATATCAAAGATTTGCAACTGAGTGTAGGCGATTATACGCATATCGAATAATGAAACGTTTTTTTGTCATATTACCGGTATTGATTTCCGTCTCCCTGCAAGCACAGAAAAAGAAGACGGAAAATTTCAACACGCTGTTTATCGAAGGCGTGAAGGAATACATTTTGCATAATCACCGCAGTTCCTTGGAAAAACTGACGCAGGCATTGGCTCTTAAAGACGATGAACCGGCCGTGTATTTTTATATTGCCCTGGACAATTTTTATTTGGGCGACAGCATAGGCGCACGTGAGAATCTGGAAAAAGCCATGCGTTTGAATCCTGCCAATGCCATTTACCGCAAGGTGAACGATACGTTGTATGCATATCAATTGCGTGTACATTATGAAAAACCTGTTGCTACCGTAAATAAAGTAGCGGATAAAGATTCGTTCCTTCGGTCGTCCGGAGATTTGCCGGTGAGGCAAGTGTACGATAGAGGGAAGAAATTGATGGAAAAATATCCGTTCGATCCGCGATTGATTTACCGCACCGCCCGGGCGGCTTTCGACCTGAAAAAATATGACGAAAGCAAAGAAATGTTGTTGAACGGATTGGATTTTGCCCAAACCGACAGGGAATTATTGCGAAAATATTACCGCCTGCTTTTGCGTATAGCCAAAATAACGGGTGCAAAAGCGGAAGCCGGAAAATACGAGAAAAAACTCAAAACACTGATGCCGTGAAAAAGTCCGGTTTGCTATTGGTTTTATGGGCGTTGCTTACCCTGGCTTCTTGCGGTTTATTCAAAAAAACTCTTGAAAATTCCGAAAATATGGCATACGAAAATCTATCGGAAAGTCTCTACAAACATCGTTTCGACACACCTTATCTTAAAGCCAAAATGGATATACGTTACGAAGGAAACGGGCAACATTTTTCCTTCAAAGGCCATTTGAAAATGATCAAGGATTCGGTGATATATCTGTCGCTGACCAAATTCGGCTTTCCCGTTGCCAAAGTGATGATTACACCGGATGAGATGGCCGGTTACGAGACCTTCGGGCATTCGTATTTTAGAGAAAAACCCGAAAAAGTGGAAAAAATCACGGGCATACCGTTTCATTTTGACCAATTGTCATCCTTATTTACGGGTGATCCGTATCCTTTTGTGAAGGATTTGGAAGCTTGGGAAATCAAAGAATCGGATAACGGTATTTTACTGTCGCCCCGTAAAACCGGGCCTGTGCGTGAGATGTATTTGAACACACTTTTGAAAATTACGCAAATGCTATTGGCACACGAAGGCAAAGAAGCCCGGATAAACTTTGATTCCTATAAAAAATACGATACTTTGGTTTTGCCCGAAGAAATTCGTTTACAAGCCGGAGATAACCGGATTGATATCAAAATGCATAAGATTCAAACCCCCGGCAATTTGGACATACATTTCCATATTCCCGAAAATTACAGCAGACGGGAATTATAGATTACTACTGTTTTCATTGTAGCAACAATATAAAAAAACGTGACAGGTTTTCTTGCCACGTTTTTTTTATTGACGTAAGTTGTTTAGTGCGAATTACTTTCCTCCGCCGCATTTTCCGGCACCGCATTTTCCGGCACCGCATTTACCTTTGGCGGGTTTTTTGCTCATAGCCGCTTCGAATTCTTCCTTACTGAGTTCTCCGTTTTTGTCGGCGTCGATTTTTTTGAACATGGCTTTGTGACCTGCCGTAAATTCTTCTTTGCTAACGAAATCATCGCCGTTTTTGTTGAACTCGTCAAATTTTTTGCATTCTTCTTTTTCGAGTTTTCCGTTACCGTTTTTATCCTTTGCGGCAAATTCTTCTTCGAAATGCTTGGTAAATTCTTCCAAAGAAATACTTCCGCTCTTATCCAAATCCAATTTGGAGAACATATCCACCTTTTCCTCAAATTCTTTTTTCTCAGCCGCTTCTTCTTTTTTAGCCGCTTCTTTTTCTTGTGCAGGTTCTTTTTCTATCTTTTGCAGATCAGCGGAGGATTCCGCTTTGGTTTCGCCTCCGTTTCCACATGATGTTAAAGAAACAGCCCATCCGAGTACCAAAAGTACAAGTAATGATTTTAATGCTTTCATGATTTAATTGGTTTTAATTTGTTTTAATGCACCAAAGGTAACAAAAAATTTATTTGTGTCAAATAATTTTGAATAATTATAAATTATAACAAATATAAAATTTCCTTATTTTCTCGGGAAAGGTTATTTTCGCAACATCTCGACGGCGTCAAAAATGTTTTCCTCGGATAAATAATGCCCGGTTGGGAATAGACGGAATGTGAAAGGAATATGTTTGGATTTCAAATAGCCGGGTATTTTTTTGGCCCACTCAACGGGAATGAGATCATCGTAGAGGCCGTGCGAAGCATAAACGTTTACGGTTTCCGCTTTCGTAAAATCCGGATTCATGGCCGGCTCGTGGATATATCCGCTGAAAGCCGTAATTTTATTGAAATCCGCAGGGAAGAACGAAAGCAAAACGTATGAAATGATACTGCCTTGACTGAACCCGAGCAAGTTATAGGGTTTTTTCCGGTTGAATTTTCCTGCGATGGCGTCCATGCGTTTTTTCAGATCGAAAGCGGCTTGTTTCATTTCTTTTTCATCAACGCTCAGGTTATTTTCGCTATTGACATAAATGGGATACCAGGCATATCCGCCGTAGGGAGTGCGTAGCGGCGCACGCAGGGAAACGGGGTAATATTTTTCGGGTAAATACTCTTTCAGCATATAGAGATCCACTTCATTGCTACCGTAGCCGTGGAGCATAAACAGCAGTTCTTGTTCCGGTTGTGGCGAATAATCCGGATGAACAAAATAGCCCGTGTCTTGCATTTTTTTTGGTAAAATATACGAAAAGCGCCGGATTTCCGGCGCTTTTCGTAGCAAAAAATTAAGCGAGTGGATTATACGTAACCTTGTGCCAGCATAGCATCGGCCACTTTGACAAAGCCTGCGATATTGGCGCCGCGGACATAATTGACATAGCCGTCGGATTCGGTTCCGTATTGGACACAAGATTCGTGGATATTGTTCATAATTTGTTGCAATTTGGCATCCACTTCTTCACGGGTCCATTGCAGACGCATGGAATTTTGGCTCATTTCCAGACCGGATACGGCTACACCGCCGGCATTGGATGCTTTACCCGGCGAATAGAGAATTTTGGCTTTTTGGAATACTTCGATACCGTCCGGTGTGGTGGGCATATTGGCACCTTCGGCAACGCACATAACGCCGTTTTTGACCAAGGTTTCGGCATCTTTACCGTCGATTTCGTTTTGTGTGGCACAAGGCAGAGCGATATCGGCTTTAATTCCCCAAGGACGTTGACCTTCGAAATATTGTGCCGTCGGATATTTTTCGACATATTCTTTGATGCGGCCGCGTTTGACGTTTTTCAGGTGCATAACGAAAGCCAGTTTTTCTTCGTCGATACCGTCGGGATCATAGATAAATCCGTTGGAGTCGGACATGGTGACGACTTTTCCGCCGAGTTGAATCACTTTTTCGGTGGCATATTGGGCTACATTACCCGCACCGGAAACCAGGACGGTTTTTCCTTCGAAGGATTCGCCTTTGGTGCCGAGCATGGTTTGGGCAAAATATACCAGGCCGTAACCGGTTGCTTCGGGACGCAGGAGCGAACCGCCGTAAGAAAGGCCTTTACCTGTCAGTACCCCGGTAAATTCGTTTTTGAGTTTTTTGTACATACCGAAAAGGAATCCTATTTCTCGTCCGCCTACGCCGATATCACCTGCGGGGACATCCGTGTCGGGACCGATGTGGCGATACAATTCCTGCATAAAAGATTGGCAGAAACGCATTACTTCCATATCCGATTTTCCTTTGGGGTCGAAATCCGAACCGCCTTTTCCGCCGCCCATGGGGAGTGTGGTCAGGGAATTTTTGAATACCTGTTCAAATCCGAGGAATTTCAGGATACTCAGGTTGACGGTCGGGTGAAAACGCAGCCCGCCTTTGTACGGTCCGATGGCCGAATTGAATTCCACCCGGTAGCCGCGGTTGATTTGTAAATTCCCCTTGTCGTCCACCCAAGGTACGCGGAACATAATCACGCGTTCGGGTTCGATCATGCGTTCCAGTAACATTTTTCCTTTGTAGCGCGGATTTTCTTCGATGAAGGGAAGCACGGTTTCGGCTACTTCGTAAACAGCTTGAAGAAATTCGGGTTCATGGGGATTGCGTTTGGTCGCATAATCCATGAATTCTTTGACTTTTTTAT
>CAYUQW010000018.1:0-3619 GCA_964446985.1 uncultured Flavobacteriaceae bacterium | reverse complement strand
CAGGGGTCGCTTTTGAAGGAAAATCAGATTACGGATGTAACCAAAGTCATCGATCAAATAACGAGTTTTTATATTTATTCCCGCCAATCCGAACAAGTTCGCAAGACCGATTTGTATTTCCGGCATCCGGTGGAACATTTCGGCGTTACGGATTTCGATGCGTTGGATTCATTGGTTCATATTGGCTATCGCAATACCATTCTCAGGGCCGATACATTGACAAAAATCGGCAGGATATCCAAACATCCCCGCAGATTACGTCCGTCGCATCCCGATTCGTTGATGTTTTCCTATGTAAAAGTGGAAGCGGACAGGAAGATAAACCGGCAGTATATTCTATGGAAAACAGGTTTGGAACCGCATAAAAAAATCGCTTTCGACAGGTTTTTCCAAGGCATTAATTATTTGTACGGTACGGGAGATTTCCTGCAAATTTACTATTACATAAAACCCGGGGATACGTTGGTTTTGCAATTGCGGTCCGATACCATCAGGAATAAATTCAAATTGGGGTTGCGCTATTCGCCCTTGTACAAAATCAACATTTTGACGGGCGTTGTGGCAAGAAACATTTTCCGGACGAACGGCACGGCCGATCTGGAAGTAATTCTGGGGGATCCTTTGCAATACAGTTTTTCCTACATTAATGATAACGGGTATCATTTCGGCTACGGTTTCGAGAGCAGTTTGAATCAATTTGCGCGGCGGGTTTCCTATCCTTTGTTTTTTCCTCAGGTGCTCAATCCTTCGTTCAATACGATGGATTTACATTGGAATACTTGGCGAAACAGGATATTTTTTCTGACGACATTGCCTACGCAGATGAATTTCAAAATCGGATTGGAACAACAAAAAATGAATGTTTATACAACCGTATTCTCCAGCGGCAGTCACGACAGGAAATATTTTTTTGATAATCATTACTACGGTGGAGCTTTTGCCGATTTTTACTATGACGACCTGAACGATTTTTATTTTCCCGAATACGGCATTAAAATAGAATTGAAAGGAAAGGCTTTTTCGGAATACGAGAGTAAATTTTCCTGGCGTGGAAGTTATAAGGAATTATCGCTTGATATTGAAGCGCATAAACGTTATGGAAAAAATCTCAGCTTGTCTTACATCGTACAAAGCGGTCTGACGGTGCGCGATTCCGTTTCGGATGCATTTTATTACTATTTCGGCGGAGTGGAACCCGATTACAACAATGATCATATCGTCAATTATTATGCCCGGGATTATTTCTGGACAAGGGCGAAATCTTATGCCTTGTTGCAAGGGCAGATGCATTATCGATGGAAGAAAAACCATCATTTTTACTTGGGAGCGCAGTATCTTTTGCGGGAAAAAAATCAACGGCCGCGTTTCGTGAAATTCCTTCCGTCCTACGATGTTTACTTGAAATACGGATTCGATAGTTTTTTTGGCCCCGTTTTTGTTTATTACGGAATAGAACCCCTGACGGGCAAGCAGTATTTTAATTTTACCGTCGGATTTTATTTTTGACAGCTTATGAGAAAAAAATCTTTCCGGTTCTTGATACTGATTAATCTCCTACAGTTTTCCCTTATGGCGCAGGCATATAAAGGCGGAGAGTATTTGCGCTTCAAAATTCATTATTTCTTCCTGAACGGAGGTTACGCCAGCTTGCACTTATATGAGGAAAGCCGAAACGGAAAAAAAATTTATCATGCCATCGGTAAGGGAAAAAGTTCGTCGTTTTCTTCCATTGTGATGAAAATTAAGGATAGATATGAAACTTGGTTCGACGAGCAAAACCGCCCCTTGCATTTTATCCGGCATATCAAGGAAGGAAATTACGAGAAAAATGTCGAATATATCTTTCATCACGATCAAAATATGCTTCAGGTAATCGACCATTTGCGGACAAAGGTGCGTACTTTTTCCGTCCCCGATAACATTCAGGATATGCTTTCGGCTTATTACGCCTTGCGGAATATCGACACATCTCAACTGAAAGCGGGTGATATTATCAGGCAAAATCTTTTCTTTGATTATGAGATATATCCTTTCAAAATGAAAGTTTTGGGGAGGGAAGTTATCGATACCAAATTCGGAAAAATCAAAGCGTTGAAATTGCGTCCGTATGTACAAGCGGGGAGGGTTTTCAAGGAAAACGAGAGTCTGACCGTTTGGGTTTCGGATGACCGGAACAAAATTCCTTTGCGTATCCAAGCCAAGATTTTGGTGGGCAGTATCAAAGCCGATTTGATTGCTTACAAAAACCTGAAATATCCTTTGGCCAAGGTCGATTAAAGGCTTGATAATTGTTTACGGATTTCATACAGAAAAATAGCCGTAGCCACGGAAACGTTGAGGGAATCTACATTGTTTTCCATGTTGATTTTCAGAATCTTGTCGGCCGATTTCAGAATGGAAGGGTTGATTCCTTTGTGTTCATTGCCCACTAACAATGCCACGGGCTTGGAGAAGGTGTAGGTTTCCAGGTTTTCTTTTGTTTTTTCGGAAGCGGCAATAATTTCCACGCCGGATGCTTTGAGCAAAAATACGGCATCTTTGAGATGACTTACGCGACTGAGAGGTACTTTAAAAATATTTCCGGTGGACATACGGACGGTTTCCTCCGTAACCGGTGCACTGTTGTTTGCCGGGAGAAAAATCCCCGCAACGCCGAAAGCGGCGGCACTACGGATTATGGCACCGAGGTTGCGCGTATCTGTAATGCCGTCGAGCAGCAGGAAAACGGGTGTTTCCGATGCGGAAAAAGCTTCTTCGACAAGTTGTTCGGGAGAAACATAATTTATGGGGGAGAGAAACGCCGCAATCGATATGTTTTTATCGGGAGACAGGCGGTGTAACTTTTCTTTCGGAACGAAACTTACCGGGATATTTTTTTTCTTTAGCTTCGCAATCAATTCACGGATACGTGCCGTTTGAGCGGATTGAAGAACAAAAACTTTTTCAATGGCTCTGTTTTCTTCCAGTGCTTCCAAAACGGAGTGATATCCTGCTATCTTCATGACGGATTGTTAATAAAAAAACCGCCCGGGACGGACGGTTATATTTCGGATATTATCCGGTTTTAGCGTATGATCCCTTCGCTGACCAATCTGTCGACCTTTGTGTTGCCGAGAATTCTCGACAGCATTTTTTTGAAATGTGTGGATTTTTCCACTTCGGGCAGGACCGTTTGAACGGCTTCTTCAAGGGTTTTTCCTTCCAGTTTTCCTTGTTGTTGGAACAAAATGAGGTATTTCCTTATGCTTTGGGCATACACATACGTTTCTCTGTCGATTTTGGCGGCAAGCGCTTGATCGTTAATTCCCAGAGCGGATTGAATATCATGACTCAAACGGTCGGCGTAAGCCTTGGCGTCGAACCGTGAGGCCAAATCCTGTGCCTGTAATGACAGGCCGGCTATAAATACCAGTAAAAAAGCAATTTTTTTCATAACGTAAATTATTTTCCGGTTTTCAATAAGCAATTTTAGGTAAAATAAATGAATTTTACAAATACTATTTTTCCCAGTAGATGGATTTTTCTTTATAAAACGGAATCGAATCCACTTTCCAATCTACTTGAATTGTCCAGCTTCCCAAAAGAAGTTTATTTGCCGGTATAATCATCGTATTTGTGC
>CAYUQW010000017.1:0-14003 GCA_964446985.1 uncultured Flavobacteriaceae bacterium | reverse complement strand
TTTCGACGGACATTCCCGGGCAACAAAGCATCCTGGTTTTCGTGCACAAACGCAGCCTGCGGTCGGATTATGTTTTTCGTCAGATTTTCAACCGAATTCTTCGCGTCTCCTACCGTATTACCACGCAACTGGAAGAATTTGTCGCCTACAACGGTCCGAAACTTTCCTACACCGAAAGCCGTCTCGGCAACGAATTTCATATCCGTTCCACCGGCTTGCTCTATGAAAAAGGCATCGTCAGCCAAGACATTCGTCCCGGAGAATGGCGCGGCTTGCCCGTGATTTTCCGTACCGGCGAAAATGCATCCGTACCTTTCGATTTGTTTTCGGCCGCTTTTTTTCTGATAACCCGCTACGAAGAATACTTGCTTCCGCAAGAAAAACGCGACGAACACGGCCGTTTCCCCTATCGCTACTCGACGGCTTTCTCCTACGGATTTTCCGACAAACCGGTTATAGAACTCTGGCTCAGGGAATTCAGAGACGTCTTCACCGCAAAATTCCCGGACTTCCGTTTTCCCGAACCGCATTTTTTTGTCCGTCCCCTGTTGGCGGTTACCGTTTCCCACGCCTTCAAAAACAAAGGTTTTATCCGGCTTACCGGCGGCATTCTGGACGATTTTTTTCATTTCAGACTCAAAAAAACCTGGCAACGCATCCGCTATGCCTTCTCGGGAAAAAAGGATCCCTACGACACCTTCCTGAAATTCATTGCCCTGCAAAAACAAACCGGCTGTCCTTTTCTGGCGTTTTTCCTCGTGGGAACCTACTCCAATTTCGATCACAATATCTCGCCTAACCGCCCCGCCCTGCGCCGCATCATCAAAACCTTCGCCGATTATACCGACATCGGCTTGTTGATTTCCTACTACGCCGCCCGTAATGAAGAAATGTTCGATTTCGAACGCCACAGGCTGGAAGACCTGATCCATAAACCGGTGGAAAAAGTGCATTTTCACTACTACCGCCAAACATTTCCGAAAAGTTACCGTCTCCTTTGGGAAAAAGAAATCAAGGCGGATTTCAGTATGGGCTATCCCGACATTATCGCCTACCGCGCTTCCACGGCCCACCCCTTCCCTTTCTACGATCTCACCGAAGAAACCGAAACGGATTTGATGATCCATCCGGTGGTAATATCGGACTACAAACTGAATTTCCACTTGCGGCTGAAACCCGGAAAAGCCTTGGAAAAACTGATCGAAACGGGCGAAGAAATACGCAGTCTCGGCGGATGGTTTCAACCCGTTTTCCATAATGCCGTCCTGTCGGAATTCGAAGATTGGAAAGGATGGTCGCAAGTGTATATGGAATTTTACCGACATTTTTGTGCCAATGGATAATATCAAACATATTTTTTTCGATTTGGATCATACGCTCTGGGATTTCGAAAAAAATTCCGACGAGGCTTATCGCCGCCTGCTCCGGGAAGAACAAATTCCCGTGGATTTCGATACGTTCATACGCACATATAACCCTGTAAACCGGCAATATTGGGAAGCCTATGCCCGCGGCGAAAAAACCAAAGACGAAGTAAAATATTTCCGCCTGCGCGATACATTCCGTGCGTTGAACGTGCCCGTTTCCGAAGAAAAAATCGGATATTTGGCGGAAAAATATCTAACATTGCTGGCCCAAGGAACACAACTTTTTCCCGGCACCGTCGAAATACTGGCTTGCTTGCAAAAAAATTATCCGCTGCACCTGATTACCAACGGTTTTACCGAAGTACAACAAACCAAAATCCGCCGGTCGGGATTGGAACAATTTTTCAAAACCGTCACCATCACCGAAGAAACCGGTTACCTCAAACCGCACCCGGAAGTTTTCCGGTATGCCCTTCGAAAAGCCGGCGCCCGTGCCGACCAAAGCCTGATGATCGGGGATAATTGGCAATCCGATATTGTCGGGGCAAAAAACGTGGGAATGCACACGATCTTTTTCGATCCGGAAGATACCTATGATCCGCCGGAAGTCGTCACCGTCAAAATCCGGCACCTGACCGAACTCAAAAAACACCTCTTATGCTAAATCCCGAAAGGGCCGCATATAACCTGGTCACGACGGCGGCAGACAAATTAACCCCGGTGCTGGCACTGCTTCCGGGGAAAACGGGACTTTTTTTCCGCGAACGGAAAAACCAAGGAAACTGCCCGTCGTTCGATCGTCGTCCCTTCCTGATACACGCCGCTTCGGCGGGCGAATACGAGCAAGCCCTCCCGCTTATCAAAGCCTTGAAAAAATTACGTCCCGGCATTCCCGTTTTGCTGACGTTTTTTTCGCCCTCGGGCTACCGTTTCAAAAAAGGAAAAACGCCCGCAGACGCCGAATGCTATCTGCCCTTGGACAGTCCGGGAAATGCACGCCGCTTTGTGGAAAAAATACGGCCGCGTGCGGCTTTCTTTATCAAATACGAATTTTGGCCCAATATCGTCCGGGCCCTGTCGGAGCGTGATATTCCCGTCTTTTCCGTTTCGACCAAATTAACACCCGGACAACGTCTTTTCAAATCCGGATTACTACTGCAAACATTGAAGCAATTCACACATTTCTTTGTGCAAGACGAAACCACGGAAGCATTGTTGAAAAAACACGGTATCAACCGCACGCTCTTGACAGGCGACACACGTTTCGACACGGTGGCGGACCTGCCGGAACAACCCGTGCAATTTCCCGTTATCGAAGATTTCAAAAAAGACAACTTCCTCATTGTGGCCGGAAGCACTTGGGAAAAAGACGAGGATCTTTTGACGGAATATATGCAAACGGCACCCGCCAATACCAAATTATTATTGATCCCGCACGAACCTACGAAGAAACATATCCGGCAGTTGACGGAAAAATACGGCTTGGGCCATTGCCTCTATTCAGGCTATAATCAATCGAGCAGGGATTGCCGCATGCTTGTTGTCGATACGCTGGGCTTGCTCAAATACGCCTATCGTTACGCCGACGTGGCGTATGTGGGGGGCGGTTTCGGCAAGGGAATTCATAACATTTTGGAAGCGGCCGTTTACGGTGTGCCGGTGGTTTTCGGCCCCAATTACCGCAAATTTACCGAAGCGGTGGAGATGGTCGAACGGCAAGCGGCTTTTCCCGTAAGCGACTTGGCAAGCCTTCAAAAAATTTTTAATCGATTGACAAACAAAGAGTTCAGGGAAAAGAAGCAAAAGGCCATCAAGGCATTTATCGAACAAAACACCGGTGCCACGGAAAAGATTACGGACTTTTTGAAAAATTCGTATCTTGACTAATTAAATATCGCAAGCAAATGAGTTTGGTCACGGCAAAGGATTTGGCACAGGTCTTACCCTTCAAAAAACCGAAATGGTTGGCTTACGGAACCGGTTTTATCCTGCTTTACCTCCTTCGTTTGGATAAACTCAACCGGTTTTACAAAAAAAACAAACACCTGGAAGGCAAGCAATTTTTGGACAAGGTATTGACCGAAATCAATGCCCGCCTCGAAGTACCCGAAGAAGACCTCAAACGTATCCCGAAAGAAGGGGCTTTCATTACCATTTCCAACCATCCGCTCGGCGGTTTGGACGGAATGCTATTGATGAAACTCATCCTGGAAAAACGGCCGGATTTCAAGGTATTGGCCAATTTCCTGCTGGGGAAAATCGAACCTTTGCGTGATTATTTCCTGCCGGTTAATCCCTTTGAAAACGCCAAAGATAAAAAATCCAGTTTCACGGGCCTGCGACGGGCGTTGGCTCACCTGAAAGAAGGACATCCGTTGGGGCTTTTCCCCGCCGGGGAAGTATCCACCTACCGTGAAGGCCGTATGTATGTCGATAAAGAATGGGACGAAAGTGCTTTGAAACTGATCCAGAAAGCCAAAGTCCCCGTCATTCCCATTTATTTTCACGCACGCAACAGCCGTGTTTTCTATTGGTTGTCGAAAATTCATCCCAGTCTGCGAACCGCCCGGTTGCCGTCGGAATTATTGAACAAAAACCGAAAGAGCATTCAGGTGCGCATCGGACATCCCATAAAAGTCTCGGAACAGGAACAATTCAAGGACGCCAAAGCTTTGGGCGAATTCCTCCGCAAAAAAACCTATCTGCTGGCCAAACCTTTCGAAGAACAACCGGTGAAGAAAAAATGGAAAATTTTCACCGAACGCCCCAAAAAAATCATCGATCCCGTACCCGTGGAAAAAATGCTGCCGGAAATCGAACGGCTCAAACAGGAAAACAAACTCTTGCTCGAACGCGGCTCCTACAAAGTTTTCTTGGCCGACAGCAAAGACATTCCGCATATCCTCCGCGAAATAAGCCGCCTGCGCGAAGTAACTTTCCGCCGCATCGGAGAAGGAACGGGGCGCAGTTTCGACATCGACAAATACGACAAACATTTCAAACATCTTTTCCTCTGGGACGAAAAAACCAATCAAATCGTGGGGGCCTACCGCATCGGCATCGGCAAGGAAATCTATGAAAAATACGGCATTGACGGATTTTATATTCCCTCGCTTTTCCGCTTCGAACCGGAAGCCTACTACGTGCTGAAAAACGGTCTGGAACTCGGCCGCGCTTTTGTCCGCCCGGAATACCAGCAAAAACCCTATCCGTTATTCCTGCTGTGGCAAGGCATTCTCTATACCATCCTGCGCTATCCCGAACACAAATATCTTATCGGCGGCGTTAGTATCAGCGATAAGTTTTCGGATTTTTCCAAATCGTTGATGATCGAATTTATGAAATCCAATTTCTACGATCCTTTCCTGGCCAATTATATTCATCCGAAAAAAGAATTCAAAGTCAAACTCAAAGATGCCGACAAGGATTTTATTTTCGAAGAAACCCAAAGCGATTTGAATAAACTGGACAAAATTATCGATGAATTGGAACCGAATTACTTGCGTTTGCCCGTCCTTATCAAGCAATATATCCGTCAAAATGCCAAAATTATCGCTTTCAACGTCGATCCCGATTTCAACAATTCGGTGGATGCTTTGATGTATATTCGCATTATGGATATCCCCGAGAAAACCCTCAAACCCATTTTGTCGGAATATGAAAAACAACTCAAAAAAGAATAAATTTCCGCTTTCCATCGGTCTTTTCCTGTGGATTTTTCCGTTATTACACGGACAAAATTCACGTTGGATCGATATGCTTTCCTACTTGAAAATCAAAGATATTGCCGCTACTTCCTCGTTGATTATCGGCGGAAGTGAGAACGCGGTTTTTTTCTACCGCCCCGAAGACGGCAGTTACGATAAATATTCCACCATCCAGGGAATTTCCGGTGCGACTTTGGATAAAATTTATTATGACGAAAATCTCCAAAGGCTTTTTGTCGCTCACGAAAACGGCCGGATTGAAGTAATCAAGGAAGACGGATCGGTATATATCGAAACGGGACTGCAACAAGCGGCTCTGCCGCCGACGGAAAAAAAGGTCAATGCCATTGCGGCGGACGGCGGATTGCTGTATCTCGGAATGAATTTCGGCGTCAGCGTATATGATTTGGAAGGTTTGCATTTCGGCGATACGTATCACATCGGGAACGGCGGATTGGACCTTAAAGTCAACGACTTGGCCGTATTCGACAACAAAATCTTTGCCGCCACCCAAGGCGAAGGCATCAAATATATCGACCTGAACAATCCCTATAAACAAGACTTTACCCAATGGCAACAAACCGGTACGGGAAACTGGAAGGCTTTGCGCGTTTTCGACGGCAACCTCTACGGCCTGAAAGACAATAACATCTACCTGATCAACCCGCCGGCATCTCCCGTTCAGATGCTTTCCCCGGGTTCGGGTATAAAAGCCGTTGACGCCAACGATCAATATTTTTTCGTCGCTTTCGACCAGGTGATCAAACAATACAATCAAGGTTTCCAACAAGTTCATACCTATCAAGCAACTTCCGCCTTGCCTTTTCGCGTTACTACAATAAAAGCGTTAGCAGAACACCTATTAATCGGATCAAAAAAATACGGCATTATCAGAAAAAAATTGAATGCTTCCGATCCTTTTGAAACCATTCATCCCGATTGTCCATTGATGAATATCCCTTTTGCCACGGACATTTACGACGGAAATATATGGGTGGTTTACGGCGATTACGATCAATTGTACAATCCCTATCCGTTGGATTACCGCGGCATCAGCCATTATATCGACGGAAAATGGCATAACATACCGTATTCGGCTTTCCAACGGGTTACCCTGACCGACGTCAAAATCGACAGGCAAGACACGTCACGCGTTTTTATAGGCTCTTTCCATCAGGGATTATTGGAATTTCGCAACGGGGAATTATATCAAACCTACGACAATACCAATTCCACCATCGAACCCATAATGTTGGGCAATCCGCCTTCGCCTTATCCCAGCTACCGCATCAGTCCGTTGGTTTGGGACAAGGATCACCGCTTGTGGATGTTCCAGGGACTGGTAATGAACGGTATCCACCGCTTCGACCCCGACCAGGGAAACTGGACGGCTTATTCTTTTGCACCCGTATCCGGACAAGCCGATAACGAAGGCGCCGGCGATATGGAATTTGACCGTGACGGCAATTTGTGGATAGCCACCCACCGCTGGGGTTTGGTAGGATTTAATCCCGAAACCGGCGATATGGTAGCCCTCACCGAAAACAACAATCTGCCTTACGAAGGTTCCTACCGCAATACGCAAGCCGCCGCCGTGGACAAAGACAACACCCTGTGGATAGGCACGCTGAAAGGACTGCGAATACTGCCGAACCCGTCACGGGCCTTTTCGGATCCGCAAATTCAAGCCGAACCGATTATCATCGAATTGCAGGAACTGAACGGACAGGACAACCAAGGTGTCGAACTGATGAGCAACCAGGAAATTACGGAAATTGTCGTGGACGGCTCCAACCGCAAATGGATCGGCACGGCCAATGCCGGTTTGTTCTATTTTTCCGAAGACGGTCAGCAAACCATTTATCATTTTACCGAAGACAATTCGCCTTTGCCCGGCAACGCAATCTACGACATCAGCATCGACCCGGTAAAAGGCACCGTACTGATTTCCACCAACCGCGGCTTGATCGGTTTCAAAGGCGACGCCACCGAAGGACGCGACAATCTGGATAAAGCCTATGTCTATCCCAATCCGTTGAATATGAAAAAAGACCGCCAGTTGGTCATCCGCAATATTATGCGGGATATCAATATCAAAATCACCGACGTGGAAGGTAATTTGGTGTATGAAACCAAGTCCAAAGGCGGTACCGCGGTGTGGGATTTGAAAAATTTTGCCGGCCGGTACGTGGCTTCCGGCGTTTATCTTATCCTGCTCACCGACGAAGAAGCCCAAAATACCAAAGTGCTCAAAGCCTTAATCATTCGTTGATATGGCCCGGAAGGAAACCGACATACTGATCGTTACGCGCAAAACGCCCTACGACGACGGGAAATACATCATCGAAGCGCTGACAAGGCGAGACGGATTAATGTCGTTTCAGGTTACCGCCAAAAACACGCCCAAACATTCCGCCAAAAGAATTATGCTCCGCCCGCCGTTCATTGTAGAAGCCGAATACCTCAGTCATCCGAAATTCCTGCCGCGCATCCTGCGGACGGACTGGCATTATGTTTACCGCCGCATCGGCACCGACCTGCGCAAAACCGCCGTCGCTCTGTTTATGTGCGAAACCGTAAGCAAAATCCTGTTACCCGGCAATCCCGACCCGGATTTTTTCGATTATATGCTTCGCCTACTGAAAAAACTGGACAAGGAAACCTTTGATCCGGACTTTCATCTGCATTTCATGACGGAAATCAGCAATTTTGCCGGCATCCGGCCCGAAGCGGACAAAAACGGAACATTTTTTGATTTAAATCAAGGAAAATTCGTCCGCGAAATATCCGGCACGACTTTAAACAAATCCGACAGTATGCTGTTCGCACGATTTCTTTCGGGGAAAAAACCGGAAAACCGCGAAGAAAGACGCCGGATTTTACATATTTGGACAAAATATTTTCAAATACATCTGGACCGTTTTCGTCAACCGGAAGTTGTGGAAATTTATGCCGGTATTTTCTAAATCGAAAATTATGAAGAAGAAAAATATGCTCAGGTTGTTTTTATTGATTGGAATACTTTTTTATACCCGCATAATCTTTGCCCAAACGGTACAAGTGGTCGATTACGAGAGCAAAACGCCCGTTCCTTTCGTGAATGTGTTTAACAGCAGAAAAAACATTTATCTGCACACGGACAAAAAGGGGTTGGTAAACTTGCACGTTTTTCATTTGAAAGACACGATTTATTTCGCCCACCCCGATTATGAAATAACCGTGATCACCAAAGAAAATATTATTAAAAACAAATACCGCGTTGAACTTTATCGCTCGGCTACTACTTTAAATACAATAGTACTGAGTGTTTCCCGAACAGCCCAAAAGAAAAAAGACATCGCGCGAGAAGTGTCGGTTTTCGATCAACCCGCCATACAAAAACATGTTGCATCGGAAGTCCCGGATATCCTGGAAACCGCTCCCGGCATCAGTGTTCAGAAATCGCAAGGCGGCGCCGGAAGCCCGGTAATTCGCGGTATGGAAGCCAACCGGATTTTGTTGGTCA
Organism: uncultured Flavobacteriaceae bacterium; assembly: GCA_964446985.1. Taxonomy (GTDB): domain Bacteria; phylum Bacteroidota; class Bacteroidia; order Flavobacteriales; family Flavobacteriaceae; genus JAADED01. The sequence continues at coordinate 5,424 of CAYUQW010000017.1, read as the reverse complement.
TCGACGGTATTCGCCTGAACAACGCCATCTACCGTGCCGCACACCTGCATAATTCCATCACCGTATCACCCGCCGTGCTCGAACGTATGGAAATCATCGCCGGTCCGTCGGCCATCTACGGTTCGGATGCTTTGGGCGGCGTCATCCATTTTATCACCAAAACCCCGATGATCAACAGTCATAAAAAAATCGGAGGGGCCGTCCTCGGACGTTTTGCAACGGCCACGGGGGAGACTTCTTTCAATTTCAACCTGAGTTTTTCTCAACCCTATTGGGCTTCGCTGACCTCCGTTTCCTATTCCGATTTCGGCAATATCCGGATGGGAACGCTACGCCTTCACGGATATAAAGATTGGGGTATCGTGGAATATTTTTCCGATAATAACGAACATTACTACAATGACGTCGAAAGAGAAAATCCCGACTTGTCGGTACAACCGAACACCGGTTACAAGCAATACGATTTTTTCAACAAAACCGTTGTCCAAACCGGCCCGAATGCTACCTTAACATTCGATACGCAATACCATACGACATCGAATATTCCGCGCTTCGATAAACTCACCGAAACCAAAAACGGCCATTTGAAATTCGCCGAATGGTACTACGGACCGATGGAGCGCTTCCTGTTCTCGCCTCAATGGGAATGGTCGCCGGGAAGGAAATGGCTCGATAATCTCAAAATTATCCCTGCATATCAACAAGTTCACGAAAGCCGTATCAAACGAAAATTCGGCAGTTTGATCCGTAATTATCAGAAAGAAACCGTTCACGTTTTCTCCCTCAACCTCGACGCCTCGGCCAAAATGAAACGGCACACCAAATTCAACTACGGTGCCGAAGTAACCTACAACCGCGTGTTTTCCAAAGCCTACGGAAAAAAACTGGTGGTGAACGGGCATCGCATCACCGGCCTCGAAGGCGATTACTATTACCCCACGCGTTATCCCAATGACGGAAGCGACTATTTTTCGGCCGCGCTCTACGGAAACTGGAAGCATCGTTTCAACCGGCGCCACTTACTCGATGTCGGTGTGCGATTTACGCAAATCGCCATGAATGCCCAATGGAAAAACCTGCAATTGGTGGCCTTACCTTTCCAAAGCGTACATCTGGCCAATTTTTCCGTTACACCGAATATCAGCTATATCTTTTCACCGGGAACGTGGAAACTTTCGGCCACATTCAGCAACGGGTTCCGCTCGCCGGATATTGACGACATAGGAAAAATACGCGAGAAAAAAGGCAAACTGCTCGTCCCCAACATCCATCTAAAACCCGAATATTCCTACAACAGCGAATTGGGCATAGGCAAAAAATTCTTTGATAATAAAATAAAAATCAACACGTTTTGGTACTACAATATTATTCGTAACCTCATCGACAGGCAACCGTATATGCTGAACGGCTTTTCACAAATCAACTACGACGGAGATATGGTGGATATTTATGCCAATGTCAATAACGGCAACGCCTTTATCTACGGTACCGATTGGATTTTTTCGTGGAAAATCAACGATTTGTTTCTTTGGAATGCCAATTTCAGCTATGTCAAAGGCCGGAAACAAAACGGACAACCGCTTCCTTCGATACCGCCCGTCAAAGTGTATTCATCATTGCATTATAAAACCGATTATTTCGAAGGCATTTTGAGTTACGAATACAACGGCCGCAAGCCTTTGAACGAATACGACGTGAACGGCGGCATCGACAATTTGGACGAGTCGCCCAAAGATCCCGTTACAGGCGAATATGTCGGATTTCCTTCGTGGCAAATCTTTAATTTTTACTTCAATTATTACCTCACGCACAATCTGACCCTGAATATCGGCGTGGAGAATATTTTCGACGTGCATTACAAACGTTTTGCTTCCGCGATCAGCGCACCCGGGCGGAATTTCAAAATTCAGATTACAGGAAAATTCTAATCCATATGCAACCTAAAACCCTCGGCGAATTCGTTATCGAAAAACAAAACGAGTTTCCCTATTCCACCGGCGAACTGTCCGCCCTGCTCAATGCCATACGCTTGGGAGCCAAAATCGTCAATCATTACGTCAACAAAGCGGGGCTGGTGGATATTCTCGGTGATTCGGGGCTGTCCAACGTACACGACGAAGCCCAGCAAAAACTCGATGTTCTTGCCAACGAATTGTTTATCAAAGCTTTGATCAATCGCGAAATCGTCTGCGGTATCGCCTCGGAAGAAGAAGAAAATTTCATTTCGGTCGCCGGACAAAACAAGGACAATACCAATAAATATGTCGTACTGATCGATCCGCTCGACGGCTCGTCCAATATCGACGTCAACGTGTCGGTGGGAAGCATTTTTTCCATCTACCGTCGCATCAGTCCGGTCGGCACGCCCGTTACCGAAGAAGATTTCCTGCAACCCGGCCGTAATCAGGTGGCGGCGGGATACATTATCTACGGCACATCCACTATGCTCGTGTACACAACCGGCCACGGCGTAAACGGTTTTACGCTCAATCCGGCGCTGGGCGTTTTCTATCTTTCGCATCCGAATATGCGATTTCCCGAAAAAGGAACCATTTATTCCATCAACGAAGGAAATTACGTGCATTTCCCTATGGGCATCAAAAAATATATCAAATATTGCCAGGAGGAAAAAGACGACAGGCCCTACACATCGCGGTATATCGGATCCCTGGTATCGGATTTTCACCGCAATTTGATCAAAGGCGGCATTTACCTCTATCCGCCCACATCCAAGCATCCGAACGGGAAACTGCGCCTGCTGTACGAATGCAACCCTATGGCTTTTCTGGCCGAACAAGCCGGCGGTATGGCCTCCGACGGATACGGACGAATTCTCGATATCAAGCCCGAAAAACTGCATCAGCGCGTGCCGTTTTATGTAGGCAACAAGGAAATGGTACAAAAAGTGCAAGAATTCATCTCGATATATGATTAACCGTATTTACGACGTTTTTATCCGGCATCCTTACATCGGCACCGACACCCGGAAGGATTTGACGGGCAAAATCTTTTGGGCGCTGCGCGGCGAAAACTTCGATGCCAACCGGTTTGTGAAAGACGCGCTGGCCAAAGGCGCCGTTTATGCCGTCAGTGACGACCCGGCCAATGCGGGCGAACGTGTTTTTATCGTCAAAGACACCTTGAAAGCCTTGCAGGATTTGGCCACACTGCACCGCAAAAAATCCAAGGCCAAAATCATCGCGCTCACGGGATCCAACGGCAAGACCACCACCAAAGAATTGGTAAAATCGGTGCTGGAACAAGGCTTCGAAACCATTGCAACCGAAGGAAACCTCAACAACCACATCGGTGTTCCTCTGACATTGCTTCGTATCCGTCCCGGAACCGAAATGGCGGTTGTGGAAATGGGAACCAATCATTTCGGCGAAATCGAACAACTGTGCCGCATCGCCCTCCCGGATTACGGCTATATCACCGGTTTCGGCGAAGCACACTTGGAATTTTTCGGCGATCTGAACGGCGTCATCGATGCCAAAAGCGAATTGTACGATTTCCTGCGTGAAAAGAAACGAACCGCATTTGTCAATTACGACGACCCCGTACAAGTCGTCAAAACCGCCGGTATCAAACGCTACGGTTTCAGTTATAACGGACATCCCGCCGCCGATGTTCAACTCCAAAAAGCGGAGGATTTCCCTTTTGTTTCCTTCCGGTTGAACGATACCCTCATCCGGACGCGCTTAGCGGGGGATTTTCATTTTGCCAATGCCGGCGCCGCTGCTTGCATCGGGAAATATTTCGGTTTGACCCTCGAACAAATCAAAAAAGGCATCGAAGCTTACGAACCCGCCAACAATCGCAGCCAAATTTTGCAAAAAGGCGCATTGACCCTTATCCTCGATGCCTACAACGCCAATCCCACCAGTATGCGGGCGGCTCTGGAAACCTTGGCCAAAAGACCCGGAAAAAAATTGGCTTTTCTGGGCGATATGTTCGAACTCGGCGAAAAATCGGCCGAAAAACACCGTGAAATCGTTCAATTGTTGGAAAAACTGCAAATTCCCGCCGTATTGGCCGGTGAAAACTTTATGCAAACACCCGGCAACCCTTTTGTGTTGGGCAAATTCCCCTCGGCGAAAGATATTCCCGTACAACAATTCATTCGTTCCGGCGAAGAAGCAACCGTCCTTATCAAAGGCTCACGCGGTATGCAAATGGAACAATTATTGAAAGATTTTTAATTAAATTTGTTATTAAATTCCCTTCTATTATGAAAAAACCCGTTATTTTCCTGCTCCTGACACTGTTTTCCACCGGTATTTTCGCTCAAAATGCCGCTCAAACCATCCGCAAGGCCGAAAAATTGATTAACGAAAAGAAGTACGAAACCGCCTTTCGATTGTTGGACAAAGCCGATCACGATAATAAAAATCCCGATATCGTTTTGCTGAAAGAAAAAATCCTGCTGAACTATTTTGTGATAAGCATTATGCACAGGATTTTCGCCCTCAAAGACATCGGCAAAAACGAGGATATAATGCAATATCGCGGAAAAAACGGCAATTACGATATGATTAGTTTCCCCGTTGACAGCATCCTGAAAAATCTTATCCGTCAACATCCGGAAAACTGCCGTTTGTATAAAGGATTGGCCGATTATTACTATGATGTTTTGATGAGATATCAAGGTCAAAACGGCCTGAGTCCCGAAGAATTATTCAAAGGTATGGAGGAAAACGCGCAAAAAGCCGTGGACAAACACTGTGCCGATGCACATACCTATTTCATATTGGCCTACAGCAAATTCCTTCAGGAAAAATACAAGGAAAGCATTCCTTATTTCGAAAAATACCTCGAACAAAAAAAAGACGATCCGGATGCATACTATAATCTGGCCGTAGCATATTACTCCGTCGGGAAACCCGGTAAAGCCATGGGGCCGGCGAAAAAATCCCTTGAGATGTTCAAAGATTCCGTGAAACAAAGTGATGCGGCACGGTTGATCGGATGGATGTATACGGACAAAAAAGATACCGAAAAAGCCCTGAAGTATTTCGAAACGGCCGACAAAAAAGATCCGGGGAACCTGTATAACCTGACGGCAATCTTATCGGTGTATTTGGCAACCAACAACCCCAAAGCCAAGCAAAAACTACGCGAAATATTCGCATTGGACCCCGGTAACCCGACCGTGTTGCAAGCCTTGATGAGCACTTACCAACAAGCCGGCAAAATCGACGAATTGATAGATTACTTCGAGAAACAACTGAAAAAATACGAGGACAATCCCAAAGTCGAAGGAAGTTTGGCTTTTCACTTGGGCGGTTATTATTTGTATTCCGATAAAGACAAAGCCCGTAAATACCTCATAAAAGCCAAACAAAACCTAAGCAAAGTCTTTCCGAAGGACCATCAGGTTTTTCAGGTCATTGACCGGGCGTTAAAACAGTTGGGCGATTAGGC
>CAYUQW010000016.1:0-14178 GCA_964446985.1 uncultured Flavobacteriaceae bacterium | reverse complement strand
GAAAATCCGTAACTTGGAGCGCTTTTTTTGAAAAAATGTTGTCTTATGAATAAAACCGTAAAAAAAGATTGGAACGAAATCAAAACCAACGATACCTGGCAAATTTTCCGCGTAATGAGCGAGTTTGTGGACGGGTTCGAAACTTTGTCGAAATTAGGTCCCGCCGTTACCATTTTCGGATCGGCCCGGGCCAAACCCGATTCCGAGCATTACCAAAAGGCCGTTGAAATCGCCAAACGCCTGGGCAAGGAAGGATACGGTATCATCAGCGGCGGCGGACCGGGTATTATGGAGGCCGCCAACAAGGGCGCACAGGAAGCCGGTGCCGATTCCATCGGGTTGAACATCGATTTACCTTTTGAACAGCACGCCAACCCGTATATCGACCACGACAAACTAATCGATTTCCGGTATTTTTTCGTGCGCAAAGTTATGTTTGTCAAATATGCCCAAGCCTTTGTCGTGATGCCCGGCGGTTTCGGAACTTTGGACGAGCTTTTCGAGGCTTTGACGCTCATTCAAACGAAAAAAATCCATCGTTTCCCGGTTATCCTGTTCGATTCGAAATTCTGGGAAGGATTGGTCGATTGGATCAAAACCGTTTTATTGGAAAAATATCATTATATCAGTCCCGAAGATTTGGACATTTTTCATATTACCGACAGTGTGGATGAAGTGGTGGAAATAATCAATAAATTTTATGAAAAATACAAACTGCGCCCCAATTTCTAAATACTTGTTCTTCTTCTTGTTTTTATGGCAATTGAACGTTTTTGCCCAAGACAGTTTGCGCGTAATGTCTTATAATCTTATGCTCTTCCCCGACGGAACGAGTTTTTCGCGTGTGCCGTATTTGCGTTATATCGTTGATGCCTATAAGCCCGATATTTTTGCCGTCTGCGAAGTGGAAACCGAAAACGCTTCGGATACGATCCTGCAACACGTGCTTCAACCGGTAAATCCGGCCTATCGTGCGGCGGCTTTTGAATGGTCGCATTCCAATCCGAACGGCACCTTACAGCAGATGCTTTATTACAACAGCGACAAACTGGAATTGACCGGGCAGACGTATTTGACAACCAATGTAAGGGATATCAATCACTATACCTTGATTTTGAAAACAACCGAAATGGCTACCGATACGGTCTTTTTGGACGTGTATGTTATGCACCTGAAAGCTTCCGGCGGACAGACCAATGAGCAGAAGCGTTTGAATATGGTCAATGTGCTGACGGCCGATTTGGCCAACATTCCGCCGGATCATCACGTCTTGGTTGTAGGGGATTTCAACTTATACCGCAGTTCGGAACCGGCTTATACGGAACTGACCGATACGACCAATGCCGTGGTACTCAAGGATCCCGTAAACCGTCCCGGATATTGGCATAACAATTCCGCTTTCGCCGATTTGCATACGCAGTCGCCCAATACCAACAAGGGCGGAAATTATGTGGGTGGCGGACTGGACGACCGTTTTGATTTTATTCTCGTCTCGTCCGAAATGATGCAACCGTCCCAAAATTTGTATTATGCGACCGGATCCTATGCCGCTTTCGGAAACAACGGCAATTGTTTCAATGACGATATCAACGATACTGCGTGTTCGGGCAGGTACAGCCAAACCTTGCGGGATAATTTGTGGAATATGAGCGACCATATTCCGGTGGTGGCCACGTTCTACACCGCGCAACATTTTGCCGTTCCCGCTTATGCAATGACAAGGTTTTCCGTGTTTCCCAATCCTTCGAGCGATTATATCTCCTTGGGTAAAAACGCACACGGACATCTTTTCAGGATAACGGATGTTGCGGGCAAAATCGTTAAAACGTATAAAAATTATAAGGGAGAAAAATGGTATATTGGCGATTTAAAAGCCGGCCTCTATTATGTGGTTCCCGATTCGCCGTATATGGAAAGCGTTCCTTTTGTTAAGGAATAGGGCGCTATTGTTTTTATTGAAGGCGGGAATTGTTTTGACGGTATTTTCCGGAAGGATTTTCGCTCAACATTACACCGGACAACAAATCGTCTTGCGGTTTGACGATTCCCATCCGGGGCTCATTCGTTTCCGGCAAAAAATCGGGATAACCGGGGTCGAAGCGGGGGATACCTTATATTTATATAATTGGCTCCAAGCTTATGCGGATATTCATTCCGGTTTGGGCAAAGCCATAGAAGGCCGTTATAAATTGCATTTCAATTTTTCCTCGAAAAAAGAAAGGGGTTTTTTACGATTCCGTTCACCGGACAGCTTGGTCGAAATCCTTTCGAGGGGCGAAATAATACGCTTGAAAATCCGCCGGAAACCTCCGGATACATTGACACTTCGTCTGCAAGGCACGATTAAATTACCATCCAGGGATTTTACGGGATACGGTTATGGAAAAAAACGCTACGATTTACGCGCTTTTCTGCTACAACCGGCCGATCCGGGGCGCTTATATACCAATAAAAATCTGGACGACCGGCCCGTTCTGCCCGTTCCCACGGAAGTTACACTCGTCAATTACCCGGAAGGTTTTTATTGGGAATCGAACGGCCGGATACGCTTTCACGAAAGAAGCGAACGAAGGATGCTGATATCGTTTCCTTCCGCATTTATTAAGCTTTCGGCCCGGACGTATCCTTGGCGCCGGTTCCGGATGGGTAATACAATGTTGGTCCTCGATTCCCTTGCTTTTCCGCAACCTGACCGGTTTTTGGAGAACGATATCGTCTTACCCGTAATGCTTTTTCTGTGGAAAAACAAGATTCCCTTGCCGGAAAAAATGTTGGTGACTTCCGTGGATATCAAACGTAATCCGGTGTATGATATAAGTTGGCTTCCGCTGATGCGTCCATACCCCGAAAAATTCAGGCTGCAACTGAAATTATTGAAGCAACTCCTTACGCAGGCTTTCGACGCGTGTTATTGGGACCGGCGAAAAAATTTCGCATTGACCGAAGGCATCAAACATTTTTATTTGCTGAAATTTATCCGTGAAAATGCCTCCGGGATACCTTTGGCCGGCCAATGGAAACATTTGTCTTTTCTGCACATTTACCGTTTTTTCCGGATTCCTTATGCCGGAAAATATCCGTTGGCTCTGCGCTACATTTATTCAATGAATAAAGATCAGGCTTTATACCTTCCCGCCGATTCGTTGTTGAATTTTAATCGTTGGATATCGGCACCTTATAAGATGGCACTTGGCTTGGATGTTCGCGATCGCTTGCAAGAGGACGGTTCACCGGTTCGTCCTGCCATAGAGAAATTTTTGCTTCGTGCTTCGTCGAAGTCTGTCGGAATAGGGGAATTCAAGCAGTTACTAAACGATTCACCATCGAAATTTTTATGGGGAGATTTCTATCGTACGGTAAAAAAACCGCATTACCGTTTTCATTTGAGAAAAACCGGGAAAGATTCCGTGCGTATTGACCTGCATAACCGAAACGGTCTTCCGCTACCGGTTTCACTGGAAATTTTAGACAAACAACACAGACTTGTACAAGAAAAACAGCTGCCGCCTTTCCGTCGCGATACGGTTTTGACTTTGGCATATAAGCCGGGCTATGCGTATGTTTTCAACCGCAACAATCCGCTTCCCGGATGGCAGGGATATGCCGACGTCCTGCCTCGAAGACGAAAACCTTTGCTCATTCGGCCGGTTAGTGACGTGTACGATCCCTTTGCCCGTCAGATTTTTATCAATCCCGATATGGATTTCAATCTGTATGACGGGCTTATTCTCGGTGCGGGAATCAATAACCATACCTTGCTCGACCGTCCTTTCGAATGGGAAGTAACACCGGAATGGGCTTTCAAAAGCCGTACGTTGACAGGAACCGGGGCCGTGCAATACCTCAAACATTTTGCCAAGCCGCGGCTTAACAGTCTTTCCGTTAAAGCCTCCTTCGATATTCATCATTACAACCGGAATTTATTCTACCGTTCTTTTGTTTCCTCGGTCAAAATCAATTTTAAAAACAGGGCAAAAAAATTGTTACGTGGAAATACGCTCTCCTTCGATTATTTCTATGTCGATAAAGATGTCATTCAACCTTCGCCCGAGGCGCGTTACGGGGTTTTCCGTATCAAGGACGAGCAATACAAAAAAGGGTTTTTGCACCGGTACAATTGGATCAATTCCCTGGAAATAAACCGTCGGTTTATCAAGCTTCAAACCGAATTACGATACCGCTTTTTTATGGATAAATACCGCCAGTTCGAATGGCGCACCTTTGCAGGCTATATGCCCTATAATACAACCGGCACCGATTACTTTTCCTTTGCCTTGTCCCGTCCTACGGATTATCTTTTCCGGTATAAATACTACGGCCGTTCGGAAACATCGGGAATTTTCGCCCGGCAATACGTATATGCCGAGGGAGCCTTTAAAATTATGTATGCAGACCAATATGCCGACCGGTGGATGATTGTCAATAATATGAATATAGGTATATGGAAACGATTAAACGCTTTTGTGGATTTCGGATGGATGCAATCCCGTATGCGACCGGTCGTTTTTCATTACGATGCCGGACTGCGGTATTATTTTATCCCCGATTTCTTCGAGGTTTATTTTCCTTTGCTCAATGACGGCCAAATCATAAAACCCGACAGACATTACGGCGAAAAAATAAGGATAATGTTTGTATTCGGTTTGCCGGAATTGGCCAAAATGTTCACCCGTTCCTGGTATTGAACCGCTTTAACCGCGCAAAAATCAAAGTTACGGTAAATTTTTATCCCTGCAAAAAGAATTTATTAACAGTGATTTGTTAATAAATTTTTTCGGTTTATACGGGTTTAAATACCTGAAAATGATAACTTTGGTAAATCTTAAAACCGAGTAAACCTATGACAAAAAGAATCCTCACTTTTCTGCTGTTTTTACTGGCAACCGGCACATTTGCCCAAGTAACGACGTCCCGGATTTCGGGAACGGTTAAGGATAAGAACGGCCCGCTTCCCGGCGCCGCTGTCGTAGTAACACACGAACCTACGGGGACACAAAACGGTGTGGTCACCCAATTCAACGGTACCTTTACCATTCCGGGCTTGCGTGTGGGCGGCCCTTATACCATTGAAATCAAATATATGGGTTACAAACCGGTGACCATCAAAGATGTTTATCTGCAGTTGGGAAAAACCTACAATGTGGATGTCGTTTTGGTTCCTTCCTCCGAATCCTTGGGAACGGTAACGGTGAAAGCCACCAGGAGCCAGGTTTTTAACAATAACCGGACGGGTTCGTCCACCAATATTGACCAAAAAACCATCAAGGCTCTACCTTCCATTACGCGTTCCGCCGCCGATTACTATCGCTTGGAACCGACGGCAAGTAACGGTTCATTTGCCGGACGAAACGATCAATTCAACAATTTCTCCCTCGACGGCGCCATCTTTAACAACCCCTTCGGTTTGGACGCCGCCACACCCGGCGGTCAATCCAATGCACAGCCCGTGTCGCTGGACGCCATCGAACAAATTCAGGTGGCCGTGGCTCCTTACGACGTAACACAATCCGGATTTACCGGCGCTTCGGTGAATGCCGTTACCAAGAGCGGTACCAACCATTTTCACGGTTCCGTTTTCGGTTATCTCCGTAACCAGGATATGACCGGTAAAGTATATTTGGGCGGAACACCTTTGAAACCCGAACTCAAACAAAATCAAGGCGGTTTCAGCCTGGGCGGACCCATCATCAAAAACAAACTCTTCTTCTTCGCCAATTACGAAGTGGACGACCGAAGCGATTTGGGCTCGATGTACATTGCCAGTCGCCCCGGTGTTTCCGGCGGTAATGTTTCCCGTGTCAGTGCCGCCGATCTGGACGAAGTGGCCAATTTGTTGAAAACATACGTCGGTTACGATCCCGGTCCTTATGAAGGCTACACGCATTATACCTATTCGGATAAATATTTGGCCAAGTTGGATTGGAATGTTACCAAAAATCACCGGGTAACTTTTACGTTTAACCATTTGAACGCCTATCGCGATTTGAATGCCCATCCCGACGCCATTATGCACCGCGGACCCGATAAAACCGTCTTGCAATTCTACAAATCCGGTTACCGCATTCACAACCAATTGTGGACTTCTTTGCTTGAAGTAAACTCAACGATGGCCGAAGGTAAAATTTCCAATAAATTCCAAGCCGGATACAACTACTACAATGACTTCCGCACGCCCAAATCGGAGCCTGCACCCGTTATCAACATCGTCAAAGACGGACAACCTTATATCATTGCCGGTCACGAACCTTTCTCCATTCACAACCGGCTGAAACAATTCGTTTGGCAAGTAACCGATAATCTGACCTATTATCAAGGAAAACATACGGTTACGGTCGGGTTTAATTTCGAAAAATTCCACTTTTACAATTCCTTCAACCTGTTCGGATACGGTTTTGATATTTTCCAAACTTATACCATGGACCAATTCCGTGATTCCATCCAATCCGGGTATATTCAAAGCCGTTTCGATTATGCCCGTCAAGCCGATGCCGCCGGCAATTGGAATATCACGCGTTTGGACGTAGGACAGATAGGTGTCTATACGCAAGATAAATACGAAGTCAACGATAATTTTAATGTGACGCTCGGTTTGCGTGTGGATATTCCGCAATATTTCAATACCAAAAAATATATTGAACAAAAAATAGCCGAAGCCGGCACGGATTATATTGCCGAACAAGTTACCTGGTATGACGAAAACGGCAATCCTACGCATTTATCTGCACGGAACTTGCCCAAACCGAAACCTCTTTTCTCGCCCCGTCTCGGATTTAACTGGGATGTTCACGGCGATAAAACCCTGCAAATTCGCGGCGGGTCGGGTGTGTTCACCGGTCGTTTGCCTTTCGTATGGATAGGTAACCACGTGGCCAATGTGGGCCGTTGGTATTTCACGCCCATCGCGCCTGACTTTACTTTCCCGCAAGTTTGGCGTACGGACATCGGTGCCGATAAGAAATTCGAAAACGGATGGATTGTTTCCGGCGATGTGGCTTATACCAAAGATTTGAATGCGATGATGGTGCGTAACTACGGTTTGAAACCGCCTTCGGGAACTTTGAACAGCCCGATTGATCATCGTCCCGTTTACACATCCGCCGATCACGCTTTGATGCCCGATTACGGAATTCCTGCCGATGCTTTTGTTTTCACCAACAGCAAGTTGGGACATTCGTTCAACATTACGTTCAAAGTGCAAAAATCCTTTGCCAATCACCTGAAAACCAGTCTGGCATACAGCTTCCTGGATTCCTACGACGTAAACTCCATCGAAGCGGAAATTACCGGCGACGCCTTTATGCGTAACCCTGCGCTCGGAAATGTCAATAAAGACCGTCTGGCACATTCCCTGTACGGCGACCGCCATCGTTTCGTGGGATATACGGTGAAATCCTGGTATTACGGCGACAACAATAAATGGTCCACTTCCTTGGCCGCTTACTATGAATTGGCACAAGGAGGCCGTTATTCCTACACCTATGCCGGCGATATCAACGGCGACGGTTCACCCTTGAACGATCTGCTTTACATTCCTACCAAGGATGAATTGGCACAAATGCAATTCGATACGTCAAACGGTGTATCCGAAGAACAACAACGTTTGGCTTTCGAAACCTTCATTATGCAAGACCCGTATTTGCGTACGCACCGCGGACAATATATGGAAAAATACGGCGCATTGAGTCCTTGGAGAAGCCGAATCGACGTTAAATTGTCCCAAACCCTGCGCTTGGCCAAGCAACGACGTCTGGAATTCAATCTTAATATCCTCAATCTGGGTAATTTGTTAGACGAAAATTGGGGACATATTCATTTGCCTACCAACCGTCAACCTCTCGGCGTTTATCTCGATAGTAACGGTACGCCCGTTTACTCGTTCGATCCTTCGTTGAAACACAGCTTCACGAACGATTACAGCCTCGATTCGCGTTGGCAAATACAAGCGGGTATCCGTTTTTCATTCTGATTCGGTACTTACGCCGATCGCGGAAACCGGGTCTTTTCAGGCCCGGTTTTTGCTTATCATATCAATGCAACGGTTTGAATAAACTTTCATACTTTTGCATAAAATTATTTCGACGATGGAAATATGGCAACATAAAAATTTGAAGTTGGGTGTCGCGTTGATTTTACTCGGTCTATCCGTTTGGCAGTTCTACGAAGAAAACATCGGCAACGGTATTTTTCTGCTCCTTTTGATGTTTGTGGTTCTTTTCTTTTATGTCAGAAACGAATACATATTGCTGAGCATTCTCCGGATGCGCAAAGAAGATTTCGACGGTGCCGAAAAGTGGCTCTCCAAAATCAAAAACCCCGAAAAAGCTTTGATTAAACCCCAACAAGCCTATTACAATTTGCTGATGGGGATGATTTATAACAGGAAAAATATCCATAAAGCCGAAAAATATTTTCGTAAGGCCTTGAAACTGGGACTTATCCTCAAGCAGGATCAGGCAATGGCCAAAATGGGTCTTGCCGGTGTTTTGATGGCCAAGAGACGCAAACGGGAGGCGACAATGCTGATCAATGAAGCCAAAAAATTGGACAAAAAAGGTATTTTGAAAGACCAAATCCGAATGCTGAAACAACAAATGAAACGTATCTGAGATGACGGTTTTGCTCCTTCAACATTTGGTTATCGGTTTTCTAATGGCTTTTATAGGACTGATGGCGCCCGGTTTATTGACCCTCTCGGCTTTGAAAGTTTCCGTGGAACGGGGCGAAAAGGAGGGCGTCAAATTTGCCTGGGGCGTGATGATTCCCATTTTTGTACAAGCCCATATCGCGCTCTTTTTTGCCCATTATCTCGTAACGCATTCCATCATTCTGGTCAGATTATCCCAAGCGGCCATCCTGTTGTTTGTATTCCTGGCATATCTGTTCTTTCGGCAGGGGCGTAAAGGGATCCGTTCCGAAGTAAACAAATTCAATATTAAAAATTCCTTTATTTACGGAATGTTTGTCTCGTTCATTAACCCGATGGCCGTACCGTTTTATTTAACCTACAGTTCCATCCTCGAATATTACGGCTACCTCGTTTTCAAAGAACCTTATATCACCGTTTTCGTTTTCGGGGCTATCTGGGGAGCCTTTGCCATTCTGGCTATTTACTCCCGTTATGCACGCCGTTTGATAGGTAAAGTGGCTTTTCTCTCGCGCAATTTCTATTATGTATTGAGTTTTATTTTTGTTTTTCTCGCACTTGCATCGCTTATAGGCAATATTGTCAAACATCACGCCGATAAGTTTTAATGATGATTTCATCACCCCAAAATCCTCTGATCAAATACGTGCGAAAATTGTTGCATAAATCCGCCTTTCGCCGTAAAGAGCGGAAGTTTGTGGCCGAAGGACGAAGGGAAGTAACCCGTGCCATATCCGGCGGCTTCCGACCGGAGAAATTATTGATTTGTCCCGATATTTTCGGAGATGAAATTCCCGTCGAATGGAAAAATTACGATTTAACGGAAGTCACGCCCCACGTATATGAACAGTTGGCATACCGGGGAGGAACGGAGGGTGTCACAGGCATTTTTGAACAAAAATCGTTTGATAACGCCCCGCAAATTTCAGATAAAAATCCCTTGATTTTGGTTGCCGAAAAAATTCAAAAACCGGGCAATATAGGCGCTTTGTTGCGCACGGCGGATGCGGCGGGAACGGATGCCGTTATTTTTATCGATCCGCTCACCGATTTGTATAATCCCAATGTTATCCGTGCTTCGTTGGGAACACTTTTTCATTTGAAAATTTGGGTAACCGACTTGCCGGAATTTGGCCGGTTTGTGTCGGAAAGGGCAATCAAGGTTTATGCCGCAACGCTGCAAAACAGTGAAGTTTACTGGCGGGCAGATTTTAAGCTTGCTACAGCAATTGCAGTAGGGGCTGAAGACAAAGGGTTGTCGACGGAATTTCGTGCGTTGGCCGACGAATTTGTATATATTCCTATGAAAGGAATAGCCGATTCGCTGAATGTATCCGTTTCCGCCGCCGTCTTGATTTACGAAGCCGTCAGACAGCGGAATTCCTAATTCTTTTTTTGCTTTCCGCCTTTATTTACATCGATTTCCGTTTTGATTTTGTCCCAATAGGCTTTGTTGTCAATCCAATGGATCACCGCCCGGGTGGATTCCGTGACCGGTTTGATCAATTTCGACTCCTTTAAAATAGTATCTGGGAAAACGGGAAATCTTTGCTGAATTTCGTCGATGAGCATCAGGATTAATCCGGCAAAAAAGAGGTATTTAAGTCCCGAAACCAAAGCCCCCGACAATCTGTTCAACCATCCCAATCCGCTTATTTTCAATAACTTGGATAATAACTTGGATAGCAATAGCATGACGAGTAAAACGCCGAGAAAAATCAGCAGGTATGCCAGCCATTTTAGTTGTACTTCGGGCAAATTAAAATAATGAGCAAGATAGGGGACAAGCAAAAAAGCAAATTTCACCGACAGAATAATGCCGAGGATAAATCCCGCCGTTGACAATACCATATAAACGATACCTTTCGTAAACCCCTTGTAAATCCCGTAGAAGACCAAAATCATTACGACCGAATCGAGAATGTTCATAAATGTTTTTTAAATCGTTTGTTTAAATCCCGGATATTTTGGTTCTTTGCAATTGGATTTTAAAAGTAGAAAAATGAAAAGATTAATGCAAATTTTTGTGTCCTTGTCGATTATTTTGATTCTGACGGGATCCTGTCATTTGATGCATCATCGGGATGCGAAAAGCGGTGAGACAAAAATCGTTAACAAAGTTATTTATGAGCCGGAGAAAAAGCATTTCGAATGGGTAAAACAATTGACTTTCGGCGGGGAAAATGCCGAAGCTTATTGGAGTTTTGACGACAAGAAGTTGGTTTTTCAAGCACACAATCCGAAATGGGGCGCGGAATGCGACCAAATTTTTATGATGGATGCCTTCAAACCTTTGGACAGTAACGAAGTGCCCAAAATGATCAGTACGGGTTACGGACGTACGACTTGCAGTTATTTCCTTCCCGGTGATACGTTGATTCTTTATGCATCGACGCATGAAGGAAGCAAGGAATGTCCGCCCGAACCCAAGCGAACGAAGGATAGATATGTTTGGCCGATATATCCGACTTACGATATTTATGTGGCCGATCTGAACGGGCATATCGTCAAAAAATTAACCGACACGCCGGGTTACGATGCCGAAGCGACCGTTTCACCCGACGGCAAGAAAATTGTTTTTACCTCGGACCGCAGCGGTGATCTGGAACTTTACACGATGAATATCGACGGTACGGATGTGCGTCAGATAACACACGAACTCGGCTATGACGGCGGAGCGTTTTTCTCACCCGACAGTAAAAAAATCGTATTCCGTGCTTCACGCCCCAAAACACCCGAAGAAATCAAAAAATATAAGGAATTATTGAAGCAGCATTTGGTCGAACCGACGCATATGGAAATTTTCGTATGCAATGCCGACGGATCGGATTTGCATCAGGTAACGCATTTGGGCGGGGCCAATTGGGCGCCTTTCTTTCATCCGTCGGGAAAGAAAATTATTTTTTCCAGCAATCACAAAACCGGAACCGTTCCCTTCAATTTGTATATGATTAATCTTGACGGAACGGGATTGGAACAAATCACTTACGACAATATTTTCGATGCCTTCCCGATGTTTTCCTACGACGGTAAATACTTGGTTTTCGGGTCGGACCGAAATGATAACGGTACGCACGAAACCAACCTTTTCCTCGCTAAGTGGAAAGAATAAAAATTCACCTAATCAAAAAGAGGACGCTTATGAACAGGCGCCCTCTTTTTTTTATGGAAAAAGAAACTTAAAGGAAAATGTGTCTTATTAATAATTTTTCAGTACACCGTTGGGCAAGTATCCCGTGACGAAAGTACCGATTTTAGCGAAATTGTTATTCAAATCATAAACGACGACTTTCCCGGGTTGCTGATAATCGACCGCATCGGTTACGAAAAGTTTATCGTCAATAACGTTTACGCCGTAAACCGTGGTAACATCCTGGCTAATATCGGCCACATCCGACAAACTTACGCTCGAAGCCGTAGCCGTGAGCGATTTGATTTTGTTGTCCATAATAAGGTATAATTGTCCATTGGCATAGAAAAGAAATTGCGGGTGTTTATCGGAAGCAATGACTTGGGTGAATTCCACTTGATTGGTGGCCGGATTGATTTTTGATATGGTGGAAGGAGTTTCATTTCCCGTCCAAGCGGCATTACCGGACGACAAAACCCAAAGATTATCGTCACTGTCCTTGACAATATCCGAAGGCCGGTCGCCTACGGTCAGATACGTTTGAATACTTTCGGAAGCCGGATCCACTACGGCAACTTCGTTACGCGATTGACTGACGCCGCTGATAAGCACATAGAGATTTCCGTTGAGATAGAGCATTTTACCGGGACCCAAATCGATATGAACGGTGTCGGTAACCACATCGCTATCGGTATTGACAAAAGCAAGAAAATCATCTTCCACGTCTTGCCAGTTGCTGTCGAAAACTTCGCCCCAATTGGACACGACGGCTTTTCTGTCGGATACTTTCACCATATACCGCGGCGATTTGATCAACGATGCCATTTCACCCAGTTTATTCATTTTCCAACGGTTGGCAACGATGATTTTGTTGGAATTGTTCACGAGAATGTACAACTTGTTTCCTTCGGCAAACAGGGATTGTCCCACGTCACCGATATTTTCGTTGTTGGTTTTGTAATAAACGCTGTCTTCCTGCTCGGAGAAATCTTTTTTCAGGAAACTCAATGAGGCGTTGTCGTGCATAAATTGCCCTTCGTTCAACACCAAATAACCGCCGTCGTAATCACCCCGGGGCGGTACGGGTTTGGGTTTTTTACAAGACGCAAATGTCAAGGCAATGATCAATACGGGTAAAGCTAACTTTTTGATTTTCATAGATTTATTTTTTATGGGTTTTGATTTTATACATGAGATTTAAATTCAGGATTCTGCCTGGCATCGGACGTGCGGGCATCAATTCGTAGTAGGTATTCATTACATTTTCGATTTCAAAACGAAGCGTCCAGTTTTTGTATCCTGTCGAAACGAACATATTGTGCAACAAATAACCTGCGTGTAAACTGTAATGTCCGGGATCGGTGTAGTAGGGGGCTTCGTATCGTGCCGACCAACCGGTCTTGAATTTTCCACGCTGCCAAACAAGGGATGAGGTCGAAATATATTCCGGCGTATAGATAAGTTGTTTCCGCATTTGTAAATCGATGATACGTTGATAGGCACCGGAAACGGCTATTTTAAAATGATTTTTTCCGAGTTTTACGGGAATATTCAGGTAAATTTCTGCTCCCGTTCCGCTAACCTTTCCGATGTTTACGGGATGCCAAAGGTTGTCGCTGCCTGGACGCCATTTAATCAAATTCCGGGTAAATCTGGAATAAAGGTTTACTATAATGTTTCCGTAAGCGGGAGACCATTTAAACATAGCGGAGATTCCCCGGTTGGATTCGGTTTTCAGATGCGGATTTCCGCCGGGAGACCAATACAAATCGTTGAAGGTCGGTATGCGGTAACCGGTATTCAGGTTTAACGAAACCAATGCTCCGGGAGCAATTCGTTGGTTCCATTGGATGAATAGGGCGGGAGGAATACGAAAACCGGAAACTTTTTCCATCCTGATTCCTGCCAAAGCCGAAAAATTTTTCCGGGAAAAAACATAATCCGTTGCCAAGGTTAAGCCGTTGCGAATGTGCCGTTGAATATTTTTTCCGGTAGCGGTAATATGTTGCCATTCAAGGCGTGTTTCCAAACGACCGGTGGGATTTATTCTGCGCGAAAGATGCCATTTGGCGAGTTGGGTAAACGATTGACCGAATCCCGAAACACCTTGGTTTTTATGATAAAAATAAGCGTAATTCTCTTTGATTACGGCTGCCGTTATCCCCGATTTCCAATGATTTTTTCCGTAATCCCAATGCAAGCGCCACAATTGCCGGTTGTTGATCAGGCGGCTGTCGGAAAAACTCATTAAAGTACCGGGTAATTCACGATCTACATTCGTCGATAAAGCATTGATTTCCAGTTTGTTATTTCTGTTAAAACGGTAAGCGGCCGTTATGGTGTAATCCCGGTGAAGGATGCGGGCGTTTTCATTGATATAATGCTTTTCGGGAATATGAAAATT
>CAYUQW010000015.1:0-15415 GCA_964446985.1 uncultured Flavobacteriaceae bacterium | reverse complement strand
TTTTGCTTCCGGCGCGGCAAATGTCTGACTGCGATGCGACAGAATACCTTCGTTTTCGTCGGAAGTTACTTCCAACACCGCGGCACCGGCACCGTCGGCAAAAATCATCGAATCGCGGGAATAAGGATCGGTTACGCGCGACAAAGTCTCCGAGCCGATTACCAGCGCATAGCGGGATTCCCCGGCTTTCATCTGAATATGGGCTTGAATAACGCCTTCGAGCCAACCGGGACAACCGAAAAGGATATCGTATGCTACCGCATCGGGATTTTTTATGTCCAAATAATATTTGACGCGTGAAGCCATTGAAGGCACATAATCGCTGAATTGCGAACCGGGCTCGATATCGCCGTAATTCGATCCAACAATAATATAATCGAGTTGTTCTTTATCAATGCCGGCTTCTTCCAAAGCTTTTTTGGCCGCTTCCGTAGCCATATGGGAATTCATCACGTCATCTTCGGCATAACGCCGTTCCTTGATATTGGTGATTTCATAAAATTTTTGAATAATTTCCTCGTTGGGCTTGTTGATTTTATTTCCTTTGGCATCGTAAAATTCCCAATCCAGAAACGACTCGTTTTTGACGACCCGGGTGGGGATATAACTCCCCAATCCGATAATTTTGGCTCTTTTTGAATTCATAATGCTTAAAATTCAAGTGCCAAAATTATTAATTTTTTTCGTTACCGGGCGAAACTTAGCTTTGCTTATCTCAACCTGTTGATAATTAGACAAATGGCTAAACAAAAAGCCGTAGCGTATCTTCTATGGCAAACCGGTAGGATCCGCCGAAAAGGTTCAGATGTACCATCAACGGATACAATTGGTAAACCGGGACACGCTCTTCCCAACCGGGTAAAAGCGGATAGGCATCGTTGTATGCTGTATAAAACATTTCGTCAAAACCGCCGAAAAGCCGTGTCATTGCCAGATCGACTTCCCTGTTTCCGTAATACACGGCAGGGTCGATCAAAACGGGCGTTTCCTCATTCGATGCAATCAGATTTCCCGACCATAAGTCCCCGTGAAGCAAATGCGGCAGTTCATCCGGAAGGATATTATGCAATTTATCAAATAATAGTTCGAATTTTTCCACCGTTTCCGCATCGATTTTCTTATTGCTAACGGCAAGTTTGATCTGCGGTTTCAATCTTTTTTCGATATAAAAATTTACCCATGAATCGTCGGGCGTATTAATCTGCATCAGGGAGCCTATGTAATTATCCTCGTCCAAGCCGTAAAATTTATTGGTATTGCGATGCATCTCGGCCAATTGTATCCCGAAATTCTCCCAGAATTTGTCCGATTTCCGCTTGCAGATATCGATATATTCCGTCAACAAAAAGGCCTCGTGTCCACTAATTCCCGTAGCGATAACCTCGGGAACATATACCGTGTCGGTTTTACGCAAAAGCATCAATCCGTGCGCCTCCTTCTCGAACATTCCCGGATAGAGAACGGCATCATTCAGTTTGAGAAAGAAAATTCCTTGATTGGTTATCACTTTGCAACTTCGGTTGATATCACCTCCGTAAACCGGTGAAACCTTTTTGATTTTTATGTAGGTTGAAATTTTATCTTGTAGTGTTTTTTCAATAGTAGGAATGATTTTTTTATAATCTGTGTCCAAAGTTCTCATAGGCAAGGATTTTTATAATTAACAGGCGAAAAAGCCGAATGATCTATGTGAAATCGATAGGCATCGAGATCAATCGAAGGAATTTGTTCCAAATGCCGTTGATCGACGCCAGGAAATATTTTTTGTTTGTCGAGATAAGCGGCCAGGTATTCCTGTTCCGTCTGACCGGGTGTCGGTATGAGCACGGCAGGTTTTCGTAAGGCATTCCAATCCATTATACTGGTATAACCGCTGCGCGAAAGGATTTTTTGGCTTTCCCGGATTAATGTTGATAGGGTTTCCGTCCCGGCCAAATCAATGATTTTCCAAGAAGACGGATAACGTAATCCGGAAGGTGCCCGTGTCCCTCTGACCAAAGCTACTTTTTCACCGAAAACGGATTTATGATTTAAAATGTTTTTTTCCAAAATGCTGCGTTGTTTTTCAGGGCCCGATAGGATAATCAACCAATCATAAGTCGTTCCGGCCGGTTTTTTCCGCGTCATATTATCGAAACGGGAAACAGGGCCGGTATATTGTATCTTTCCGGGAATTTTCGGCGGATGCGAGAGTATTCCCGATAAATTGGGATTTCCGGCGTAATCGGGGACCCAAATCCGGTCGAATTTTTTGTAAATACCGTAATGAAAAGCCGTTGTCAGCGGTGTGAACAAACCCGATAATATGCGCAACTGGTGCGTTATGTAAACGGAAGGAATTTTTTTGTGACGAAACCCCGGCCGGTTGTCCGAAATGATGCAATCGACTTGGTATTTCTCCGCCAATTTTTCGGTATAACGGAGTTCTTTACGCAGAGTTTTGAGGAAATGAGGTCCTTGGAAAAGAAGATGCCATTTGAAAAAAAACGGGTTGGCGGCATAAGTGATATCGAAAGCCGGCAGTTCTTCGTAGGGCAGACCGGGAAAAGCTTTTTTTAATAATTCCCCCGCCGTACCGTCCGAGGCGAGAATAAGCCTGTGGCCGTTCTCCTTCAATTTTTTAATAAGCGGAATGCTTCGGGCGGCGTGGCCCAAACCCCAATTCAAAACTCCGAAAAGTATGGTTTTTCCCGGCAAAGCCTGATCTTTGATTTCCGGTAAGAATATAGGCAAAAATTAGCGGCAAAGGGCTAATAAAAATCAATTTTAGCGTGATTCCTTGACCAATTTTTTGACACTTTTTCCTTTTTCGGTTCCGATGATGATAAAATAAACGTCATCGGGTAAATTGCCGATATCCCAAACGCGTTTTTCATCGATACCGTGTTGCCATAAAATCACTTTACCGGTGGTATCGGTGATGGTCATATAATAAGTTTCTCCGGGTACGTCGATATGAATTTTATCGTGGGCCGGATTGGGATATATATTGACTTGATCCTCGAAATGATTGCTTGAAACCGACATCTGCCATCGGTCCTGTGCTTGCGGTCCGCCCCATATCAGTGTGGCCAAATAGGGGTTGTCGATAAAAGGATTGCGGTTTCCCTGAATGTTTTCCAACAGATTATTTCTGCGATCCTCGGCTGCGGAAGGCGGATCGTCGGCATTCCATTGAAGAAAAATATCGACCATATCGGGATCCGAAGCCACTTGGTTCCCAACCCCCACATTACTTGGCAGGCATTGAGATCCGTAGCGGAGATACATATACAAAATAATTCTGGCAACATCGCCTTTCCACTCGTCGCCGGGATACCAATATTGACCGTTGACCGTGCCGGCGTGTCCCGAACCGTCAGCGAAAAGTTTATTGCCGCGATGTCCGTTTAGGCTCACGTCTGCCGGTCTTACGTGATGTGCGTCCGAGCCGGGGCCGCTGGTTCCCAAAGGCGGTGTGCCCAAAGATTTCGGATATACGTGTTCACGGTTCCAATCACAGTTGGCCGCCGAACCGCCGTTGTCGTTCTTGTCCCGTTCGCGATCGTTGTGGCAATCGCTGTCGGAACCGTTTTCCCAACCGTAAATCAAATAAACTTTGGAAGTATCGTCATCGGCTTCGTCGGTTTGTTTCAGTACATTCCACAAGTCGCTGTAACTCAAATGGGTTGTATGCGTATTGATAATTTTGGTTGCCAATTCGTTTTTGAGATCCATGCCGCGTTTGGTCAAATCCACATCCGAATAATAGGATTGTACCTGGGCCTTCGACATAAATGTCGCCAACAATAAAATCAATAGCAGTCCGGTTTTTTTCATTTCAATAAAATTGTTGCGTTTCCCTGCAAATATAGGTTTTTTTGCCGGGAGGTCTTCCATAAATAATGTTAAGTTTGCCTTTATGCCCCTATGGAATGGGATTTGAGGGATTGTTTCAATAATTTTTTTGATATTTACATAACCGAAAAACGAGGGATGACCAAAAAGAAACAAACGGCCTCGCTTAACCCGCGAATAGACGAGATTTACAAGCAATTCCGCAAGCCGGTTCCATCAATCGATCAATTGTGGAAAGGCATCCGGGAGGGAGATCCGCATGCTTTGTCAAGGGCTATTACTTTGTTGGAAAGCAAACTTCCCGCCCATCGAAAAACGGCCGGTGAATTGGTGGAGAGGGCTTTGCCTTATGCCGGGAAATCGTTCAGAATAGGGATTACGGGGGTTCCCGGTGCAGGGAAAAGTACTTTTATCGACCGGTTGGGGCAATGGTATGTTGCGCAAGGGAAAAAAACCGCGGTTTTGGCCGTGGATCCTTCGGGTGTGAAAGGGAAGGGGAGTATTCTGGGGGATAAAACGCGTATGGACAATTTGGTTTCCAATGAGAAAGCTTTTATCCGGCCTTCTCCTACGGATAATGTTCCCGGCGGCGTTGGCAGAAAAACCAGGGAAAGCATTATTCTTTGCGAAGCGGCGGGGTTCGATCGTATTTTGGTCGAAACCGTCGGTGTGGGGCAATCCGAAGTGCAAGTCCATTCAATGACCGATTTTTTCCTGTTGCTGAAAATTCCCGGTGCCGGAGACGAATTGCAGGGTATCAAACGCGGGATTATCGAACTGGCCGATATGATCCTGATCAATAAAGCCGACGGAGATCGTATACGCGAAGCCGAAATCGCCGCCAAAACTTTTCGTAATGCGTTGCGTTATTTTGCCGATATGCACCGGGTGCCTGTCCTAACCGTAAGCGCTTTGGAAAACAAAGGTATTGCCGAAACGGCGGTTTTGTTGGAAAAAACTTTGGAAGAAAGGAAAAAATCCGGCTTGTTGGATAAAAAACGCCAAAAGCAGTATTTGGCTTGGTTTGAAGAAAGCTTGCAAAATCAAATGCAATTTTTATTCGAACAAAGCGACAGCCTGAAATCCCTGAGGAAATCGTTGGAACAACAAATCATTGAAAAAAAATTATCGCCTTTTAAGGCGGCGGAAATATTGTGGAAGGAAGTTTTTCCTGAGAAATCTTGAGAGAAAATTATTTTGCCATTTGATAAACCTAGGGCTCCTTGATAAGTTTAAATGTTTTGGCTTCCTTCTTATTTTGCAGTAGTAATATATAAATTCCCGGATCAAGCGGCGGGAGTTTTATCATCCGGAAAGTATGTCCGTGTAACATCATTTTGCCTTGCAAGTCATAGATACGGTAATTCAGCGGAATAATATTTCCCGACAAATAAATATAGTTGTAGAACGGGTTGGGAAAGATATGCGTTTTATCGAGTATCGTTGCGTGTTCCTCCTTCAGTATTTGCAATGCTTTACCGAAATCCGGAATGCCGTAGCCGTATAATGAATCCGGTTGCTCGTACCTGTCCGAAGCCGACAAAATCATTTGTTTCATTTCCCGGGGCGGAATATCCGGGTAGGCTTGCACCAAATCGGCCGTAAATCCCGTAATAACCGGCGCGGCTAAGGAAGTTCCGCTGAGTCCGTAATAATGCCCGGCATAATAACATCGCGTATGCAATCCCAGCGACATCACATCCGGTTTTATCCGTCCGTCGGCCGTATTGCCTTTGCTACTGAATGCCGTACGGTTTCCCGAATCGTCAACGGCTCCAACGGCAATCACGTCCCGTGCATCGGCGGGAACGGAAATTTTTTGCCAGCCCGAATTTCCCTCGTTGCCAGCGGCGATAATCACGTGGATTCCCTTTTCCGTGGCAATTTGTGCTCCGCGTGAAGCAAAGGCCGTTTTCCCGTCCAAATCCGCCCGTGTGTGGTTGTAGTCTGAACGGTCAAAAACCGTGTAGCCCAAAGACGTATTGATGACATCCGCACCCACGCTGTCGGCACGTTCGGCCGCCTCGACCCACCAGCATTCTTCTACGGGCATTTCCCGGTAAACATCCTCGGAAATATACAGACAAAAATCGGCATCCGGCGCCGTTCCTATCAATTTATCCGGTTCCAATCCGCCGATACGTGACCAAACCACACTGCCGTGATAATGCCTCGTGTAAACAAATGAAGTATCGTCCGGAAAATTATAGGTGTCGATAACGCCTTGACGGTCAAAAATATGGCTAAAAACACGTGCCGTATCCGCCGTCGGGAAACCGGCATCGATAACGGCAATAAGGATGCCCCGGCCCGTATAATTTTGCCGATGGAGCGCATAAGCATTGTGTAATCGGTAGGGAACCGTGTCATTGCCGTAGGAAAACGGAGGTTCAAGAGCGAAAAATTTATTTGTTTGAACGGGTTTGGCTATGGTCCCAATATGTCGGTTGGCAAATCGGATACTGTCCACAAATGGAAATTGCAACAACGAGGCAATATGGGCCGAGTCACCTTGCACGTAAAGCGTGTTCATCCATTTGGATTTGGCCTTCACCGTAATGCCCGGAACCGCCCGAACGTTTGACAAATAATGCGTATCGACGGGGACGTCCCTGATGTCCAAGGGAATTCCGTATCGATTGCGCCTGTCAATGGCACGTTGCGACAACATTTCCGACGGATGCTGAAGGTAATAGTCCGCCCGCGGCTTGTCGTGCAAATAAACCCAAGCGCTTTCCTGCGCCTGCACCGGCAGAAACACAAAAGCTATGATATATACCAAAAAATGTCTCATCTGCTCAAAGGTAATAAAGTTTTACAAATGTTTTCCGGCTTGCAAGCATCGCCAATTTCTTCGTATCTTTGAAGCGATGAAAATCCTTGCGGTAGATTACGGAAAAAAGCGCACCGGATTGGCCGAAACCGACGATTTGAAAATGATTGCTTCGCCTTTGACCACGGTCCCGACGAAAGATATTTGGCTGTTTCTTGAAAAATATCTTGCTGAAAATCAGGTGGATACGCTTGTTGTCGGGGAGCCTTTCACCGAGGAAGGCGATTGGAATCCGGTGGAAAAGGATATTCGCGTTTTTTTGAATAAATTCCGGAAGAAATATCCCGGTATCAAAATCGAACGCGAAGATGAACGATATACTTCCAAAATGGCTTTTCAATCGATGATTGACGGCGGACTTCCAAAGAAAAAACGCAGACGGAAGGAAGTTGTCGATAAAGTCAGCGCCGCGCTGATTTTGCAATCCTATTTAAACGGAAAACAATGATTTTACCTATTGTCGCATACGGAGATCCCGTCCTGTGGACCAAAGCGGAAGATATTACCGATCCGCTGAGTGATTCGACACGTAAGCTTATCGAAGATATGTTCGAAACGATGTATCAGGCCGAGGGAGTCGGTTTGGCGGCTCCACAGATAGGCCGGTCGATTCGGTTGTTTGTGATCGATCCCGCACCTTTTGCCAAATGGCCGGATCTTTCCGAAAAAGAAAAACAAATTTTACTCAATGGAAAACAGGCGTTTATTAATCCGGTTATCCTACAAGAAACCGGTGAATACCGGGATTTCGAAGAAGGCTGTTTGAGCATTCCTTATATCAATGAAAAAGTCCGTCGTAAAAGCAAGATTACTATTGAATATACGGATACGGAAGGAAATCGAAAAAAGGAAAATTTTTCCGGTCTGATTGCCCGCGTCATTCAGCACGAATACGATCATATCGAAGGCATACTTTTTACCGACAGGCTTTCGCCGTTAAAAAAACGTTTACTTAAACGAAAATTGGAAAAGATAGCCAAGGGCGAAATCGATGTTCCGTATCCGATGAAATTTCCCGGTAAAATCCGCCGTCCGTGATCAAGCGAATATTCCTTTGGCTTTTCTTGTTGTCCGTATGGGTTTCCTGTCGCCAACCGGAACGAGAGGCAAGATTGTCAACAGACGAAAAATATGCGGTCGATTTTTCCATCCGAAAAGCGGGTAAGGTTCGCATTGTTACCGTCAAACATCCTTTTCCGGGCGGAAAGCCTGCCAAATATGTTTTGGTTCCGCGAAAAAGTCGCCCGTTACTACCGGATTCACTAAAAGGCTATCCCGTTATCCGCATTCCCGTGAAGCGTATTGTGCCCACTTCCGTATCTCATTTGATATATTTTCTCGCCTTGAATACACAGAACGATATTGTCGGATTTCCCCGCACCGATTATATCCGTTTGCCTTGGTATCGTCGAGCCGTTGAAGACGGAAAGATTAAGGATTTGGGCAGTGAATTACGTCTGAACCCCGAATCGGTGATAAGTGTCAAACCCGATGTGGTCTTTGTGTTTTCCACCGGTGACGATCAAAAAAATTTCGACGTATTGAGACGGGCGGGCATTCCCGTTGTATTTGTGTCTGAATGGATGGAAAGACACCCGTTGGGCAGAGCCGAGTGGATTAAATTTTTCGGCGCGTTTGTTGATCAAGACAGTCTGGCGGAACGGATTTTTCGCCGGATAGAGGGACATTACAAGGAAATTGCCGCTAAGACGGGGAGAAAATCCCGCAGGCCCAAGGTCATACAGGCATCGGTATTCAGGGACAAATGGTTTTTTGCCGGGGGAAAATCTTGGGCCGCTACAATAATTACTGATGCGGGAGGCAAATTCCTTCCGGAAAACGATAAGCATACCGGGAGTATTCCTTTATCGGCGGAGCAAGCGCTGATGTTATTGAAAAAAGCCGATTTTTGGATCAATTCCGGCGGCCCTTTACCGGAAAAATACCGTTCGCCCCGTTTTTTCCGGGGAACGATCATTCCGTTGACCGAATTACCTTTTAACCGTGCCGATACGGTTTCTTTTTTCGAGTATTCGCCGCTATATCCCGATGTTATTTTGGAACGACTTCACCGGATTTTCAGTAATAACCGAATGCAGGAAGCGTCTCAATGAAATTACCTAATTTTGATGGTATATTATATAAGGTATGAAATTTTTCCCGTTCTTGATAACATCCGTCATACTTGTCGCCTGTAACTCGCCGCGACAATCGACCGAAACCAAACCGGCGAAGGTGGAAATCGTTCCGCAGGTGAAGGATGTCAATTTATCCGCATTACCGACGCCCGATAACAAAATCGTTTCGGAACCGGAAGTGGCCGTTAACGGACGAAATCCGTCAAACATTGTCGCGGGCAGCAATTACGACAATGTGTATTTTACCCTCGACGGCGGGCGGCATTTTACGAGTGATATGCTGATTTCCAAGAAATTCGGCGTTTTCGGAGATCCCGTTTTGTTGTCGGATGAATCGGGGAATATTTACTATTTTCATTTGGCCCGTGATCCGGAAACAGGGGAGTGGCTCAAAGCCATTATTATGCAGAAATCGGCGGACGGCGGCAAAACCTGGACCGACGGTGTGGCCATCGGAATGAACGGAAAAAAACATCAGGACAAACCTTCGGCATATTACGATCCCTATCATCGTCGATTGGCGGTTGCTTGGACGGAATTCGACAAATACGGTTCGCACAACCCGGCCGATAAATCGCGGATATTGATTTCCTTTTCGGACGATTTGGGGAAAACCTGGACAAAACCTGTCAAAATCAACGATACGGACGGCGATTGCTTGGATAGCGATAACACGGTGGAAGGCGTCGTCCCGGTAATTGACAAAAAAGGAAACGTGTATGTCGTCTGGGCTTATAATAACAAAATTTGGTTCGATTTCAGCACGGACGGAGGTAAAACTTGGCACAAGGATCGCGCCCTTTTTTCACAGCAAGCGGGCTGGGACTTCGACGTTCGGGGATTTTACCGTTGTAACGGATTGCCTTCCTTTGTCTTTGATCCGGAAAGAGAACAAATGTTTTTGGCATTCGGCGACCGTAATCAGCAACACGCTTTCGTACAATTGTCCGTGAGCAAGGATAAAGGAAAAACTTGGAGCAAACCGGTCCGGCTGTCGGAAACGCCCAAGGATCGTTTCTACGGAACCTTGGCGTTAATACCTGAATATAAGCGTGTGGCGGTTCTGTATTACGACCGCAGCGAAACTTCGGGCGACAGCCTGAACGTGAGTTTGAGTTTGCTTGATTATCAATTGCAGCGGCGGCATAAAATCCGTGTCAATAAACAAACTTTTGTCCCGGTAAGTTCCGTTTTTCTAGGCGATTATATCGGATTGGATTATGCCGGAAAAACCTTGGCGGCGGTTTGGGCGCAAAATAACGATGAAGCGGATATCCATATCGCCGTTTACCGTGTTCAAACAAGGAAAAAATGAAGGTTTTTTTTAGCAGAAAACATATCGTTATCTTTTTTGCTTATCTGGCCGTGCTATTGCTTTTATGGAACGGTTACGTCAGTTTGTGGGATCAGGACGAAGCGGCTTATGCAGGTTTTGCCAAACGTATGATCGAAACGGGAAATTGGTTGATCCCGCATTTCGATTGGGCCTTTATTCACAGAAAACCGCCGTTTCATTTCTGGACAATGGCTCTGGCTTACAAAATTTTCGGCATAAATACTTTTTCCGTAAGATTTTTCAGTGCCCTGGCCGTATGGTTAAGCATTTTCTTACTCTATCGCCGCGTTAAAAAGTTGGTTAACGACGAAACCGCCTTTTTATCCGCGCTTGTTTTGGCTTCGAACCTTTTGGTGATAATGTTGGGAAAAATGGCCGTTACCGATGCGTGGATGCTCCTTTTTTATACGTGGGCGGGATTGTCTTTGTGGGAATATTTTGCTACGAATAATAACAGAAAGTTATGGGAATTTTATACGGCCGTAGCCTTGTCTTTCCTTGTTAAAGGTCCGCCGATGCTCCTTTTCGGCGGTGTATTGTTCTTATTATTGCTATTGTTTTATCCCGATAAAAAAAGGCTTTTGCGCACGCGTCCGTGGTTATACGGGATTTTATCGCTCCTACCGTTTTTTCTATGGATTTGGCTTGCTTGGAAAAAAGATCCTGCATTTGTCCGTTGGTGGACCGACTGGTATATTCTCAAACGCATTCATTCGTCGGTATTGCACCAAACGGGACCGCCCGGCACGTATTTTCTACTCTTCTTTGTGACATTCTTGCCCTTTTCGGTCTTTGTATTTCCTGCCATACGGCTCGCTTTCAAGGCTATACGCCGGCGGCAGTCTCCCTGGTTGTTTTCCGCCCTTTGGTTGGCCGCAGGCTGGTTGCCGTACGAATTGTTGAAAAGTAAATTGCCGGCCTATGTATTGGCTTCCTATCCGCCTTTGGCCGTTTTGATTGCCGGAGTTTTAACGGAATTTCGCAAAGGGAAACGACAAAAGCAGGTCCGCTGGACCGGTATCCAAGCGCTTATACTGATTTTTCTTGCTGTTGTTGCATTCTCGGGCTTTTTTATTGCAGAAAAAATATTGGGCGAAAAACCCGTTGCAATTCCGGTATTGGGAGTTGTTTTTGCCACGGCCGGATGGATGTGGTATCTGGCTTGGAAATCGGCGCGTGCTAATGATTTTACAATAGCAGTCAAAAATATCGCATTGCAAGGTGTTATTATAACCGCGGGACTTTTTCTTATTGTTCTGCCATTGATCGAACCTTACAAAAACGCCAGCTTTCGCACGGCGAAATTTATATCCGCTAATAATCCTTCTACCGGAAAAATTATAGTAACGAATGATTTCGGAAAACCGCCGAGTTTGATTTTTTATTTGGAAAAATACAATCCCGGAGACAAGATTGAAATCCACGACGAAAAGGACAAGGAAGCTTGGATGATCGACCGGTTCCCCCGCGAAAAAGCCGTATGGATTATAAATCCGCACCAATGGGAAATCTTGAAATCGCGGTATGCCGGCGATCTTCGGCAATACAGGATGAAACGTTTTCGCTCCCTCAATACGGGGCGAGTAGGGAATAATGACTATATAATTCTGATACCCGAATGATTACCGCAAAAAATCTGACTACGGGCTATGCCGGAAAAACCGTTCTGAAAAACCTCGATTTTAGCATTGGGGAAGGACTGACGGTTATCCTCGGAAGAAACGGAAGCGGCAAGTCCACGCTGTTACGGTCTATGGCCGGTATTCACCCTTTGTTTTCGGGAGAAATCCGCTATGACGGAAGAAAACCGGAAGAACTGAAAAACGAAGAAAGGGCCAAAACCTTCTCGCTTGTGCTTACGCAAAAGCCCGCAATGAACTTGCAAGTGTCGGAGATATTGCGAAGCGGGCGCTATCCTTATGTGGGAAGGCTGGATTTATTGCGTAAAGAAGATGAAAACGTTATCGAAAATGTCGTCCGTTCAATGAAATTGCAGGATTTTTTGCAGCGGAATGTGGACGAATTGAGTGACGGCGAACGTCAGAAAATAATGATAGCCCGTGCGGTTATTCAGGATACGCCCGTGATGTTGTTGGACGAACCGGTCTCTCATTTGGATTTGCCCAATACGGCGGAAATTCTCGTGTTGCTGAAAAAACTGGCGGGACAAGGAAAAACCCTGGTATTCTCCACGCACCGGCTTGAATTTGTCCGTGAAATCGCCGATCAAATCATTGTTTTGGATAACGGCAGGGCAATAACGGGAAAGCCCGGAGAACTGTTTGACAACGGAACCGTCGAACGTGTTTTTCGAAACGAATTTCTTAACTTTGAGCATTCAACCGGCCAATTCAAATTAAAAATATGACACAATCCTGGATCTATTGGGCTATTTTTGCAGGTTTAATCTTAATTTTGCTCACTTTTTTGCTTACAAAATCATATTACGCCAAGGAATTATATTACCTTAAAGCCAAAAATGACGAATTTCGTAACAAAATTGCCGAATTGGAGACGGAATTGAAGGAAAAAGAGCAAGAATTGACCCGGATACAGCAACAATTGGCTGAAAAATCGCGCGAAATCGTTCAATTGGAGAGCCGGAAAGACAAAGAAATCGAGGTTTTACGTCAAAAACTGCAATTACAGGACGAAAACCGGCAAAAAGAAATAAAACATTGGCAAGAACGCTTCGAAGAGCAACGGAAATTATTTGCCGAAAATGAAAAAAAACTGCTGCAATCCTTCGAAAATTTATCCCATAAGATTTTGGAAGAAACCGGAAAGAAATTCACGGAGCAGAATGTGAAAAATGTCGAGCAAATCCTGGCGCCTTTCAAGGAACAATTGAAATCTTTCAAAGAAAAAGTGGAACAAACCGACAAGGAACATTTCGGCCGCCATAAGGAAATGCTGATGCAGATCAAACAATTGCAGGAATTGAGCCATAAGATGAGTGAAGAAGCCGCCGGACTGGTCAGAGCCCTGAAAGGCGAAAGCAAAACCCAAGGTATTTGGGGCGAAATGATGCTCCGCCGTATCCTGGAAAAATCCGGCTTGGAAAAAGGGCTGCATTACGTAGAGCAACCTTCTTTCCGGAAAGACGATACCGAACGCGGACGCTTGCAACCCGACGTACTTGTTTATCTGCCCGATAACAAAGTTGTTATCGTCGATGCCAAAGTGTCGCTCACGCACTACGAACAATATATAAACGCCGATGACGAAAAGGAAAAAGAACGTTTGGGCGCACTGCATTTGCAATCGATACGTAATCATATCAAGGAATTGGCGGTCAAACGCTATGAAAATATTCCCGAACTGAAAGGAAAAAATCCCGATTTTGTGCTGATGTTTATTCCCGTTGAGCCTGCTTTTGCTTTGGCTCTGCGCTTGCAACCCGATTTGTACGAAACCGCTTTCCGGCAAAATATCGTGATGGTTACACCTTCGACGCTCCTGGCCGTGTTGAAGATGGTGGACAGTATGTGGACCAACGAACGCCAGCGGCAAAATACGCAGGAAATCGTTCGTCAGGCATCGGATTTGCTGGATAAATTTCACGGTTTTGTCAACGATTTGATTACGCTCGGAAAAAAACTCGACGACAGCAAAGGTTACTACGAACAGGCAATGAAAAAACTCTATTCCGGCCGCGGTAATCTGATCAACCGTGTATTGCGGTTGCAAAAATTGGGCGTTCCTTCGAAAACCAAAAACCCCATTCCCGAAAACCTGATCAAACGAGCCGAAGAAAATCAACTGGACGACGGCGAAAACGACAATGACGAATGAAAAACCGGCCTGTCTTTTCCCTTATCATTCCCACGCGCAACCGTTCCGGATTGCTGAGCATACTTTTGGACAGCCTGCTAGTGCAATCATTCAAGCAGGACGATTTCGAAATACTCGTTGTGGACAATGCTTCCGAAGACGATACGCGAAAGCTTGTCCGTACTTTTATCGATAAAAATCCGCACATACCCCTGCGGTATTTGTATGAACCGGAACTAGGTGTTTACGCCGCACGCAACAAAGGCATTCGCGAAAGCAACGGGCGTATTCTGGTTTTTGTGGACGACGACGTCATTCTGCATCCGGATTATTTCAAGGTTTTGGAAAATCAAGTCAAACCCCTGCAAGGCCTTTTTGCCGCGGGCGGACGTATAATTCCCGTCTTCGAACGCCAGAAACCGCCTTGGCTCATCAAGTTTTTTATGCCGTATTTGGCCGAAATCAATTTCTCCGAAAAAATCAAGGTTTTCCCCGAAAAAACACACCCTTTCGGAATAAATATGTTAGTCTCGCGTTCCGTGTTCGAACGCTTCGGCCTTTTTGAAGAAACCGGCGAAAAACACGGAAAAGAATTGTATAGCCGCACCGAACGCCGTTTTTTCAACCGTTTGCGTCAAGAAAACATCCCCGTATTATACTTTCCCGATCTCAGTGTTTGGCATCTCGTCCCCGACCAATATCTCGACCGCAAATATATCCGTCTCCAAGCCGAAAATCACCTCCTTGCCGTGCTTATCGAAGCCCGGAAAAAAGGAAAAAAATACCTCAGGCGGATTTTCTGGAAAGAACTGGCCAAATGGCCCGCCACCGCCATCATAGCCTTGTATTATCTCTTTTCGACCCAATGGGAAAAAATAAAGCCCGTTTTTCAATACCGGTATTGGCAAACCAAACTGATAATCAAATACTTACGAAAGCCAAAAAATTACTCTTCCTTCTGATACCACGAAGCATATTTGATATACGCATCCGCAATACGACGGATTTCCCCCTCGAATAATTCGGGAGAAATTTCCCCGATTTTCCTGGCCGGAATTCCCCCGTAAATACTTCCGCTTTCCACCCGTGTTCCTTTGGTGACCACCGCACCGGCCGCAATAATACTGTTCGGTTCCACCACCGCATCGTCCAGCACCACCGCATTCATCCCGATCAGCACATTATCCCCGATAGTACAGCCGTGCACCGTCGCCTGATGCCCGATCGACACGTTATTCCCGATATTCGTCGGCGATTTCCCGTAAGTTCCGTGGATTACCACGCCGTCCTGGATATTCACTTTATGCCCGATACGAATATAATGCACGTCGCCGCGCAGCACGGCATTATACCAAATACTGCAATTGTCACCCATCACCACATCCCCGATAATAACCGCCGTTTCCGCCACAAAACAATCCTTTCCCAGCGAAGGTGTTTTCCCGTTAAGCGTTTTGATAATGGCCATAAGCAATTTTTTTGCTAAAATACAAATTC